>NZ_RCOE01000263.1:0-1268 GCF_004321495.1 Pseudomonas sp. Sample_10 | reverse complement strand
CGCTCAAGAGCTCCATATAACAAGGCAGATATGAAAATATCTGCCTTTGTTTTAAGGGCTTCAGGTTGCAGTCGGTTGCTTCGCAAGGTTTTTTAGCTAGCTTGTGTGGAAGCCGTCACCTGGGTCGCAAAGTTAAAATGTTGTAAAGTCTTTTTCGGGCCGGCATAATGGTCGGCCTGATTTTGTTTTAGGTCAGTAGCTCAATTGGCAGAGCGACGGTCTCCAAAACCGTAGGTTGGGGGTTCGATTCCCTCCTGACCTGCCAGATTCACTCGGTGTGTCTGGCTTTCTTTTCACAGGATCTTCATAGATGACTCCTAAAGCTGAAGCTCAAGGCTCTCGCTTCGATCTGCTCAAGTGGCTAGTGGTAGTCGCTTTGGTGGTTGTTGGCGTTGTTGGTAATCAGTATTACTCTGCTTCGCCGATCCTGTACCGCGTACTCGCATTGCTTGTGATTGCTGCTGTAGCTGCCTTTGTAGGCCTGCAGACAGTTAAGGGCAAGTCTTTCTTTGTACTGGTAAAGGAAGCGCGTACCGAGATTCGTAAAGTCGTATGGCCAACTCGCCAAGAAACCACGCAGACCACGTTGATCGTTGTGGCTGTTGTCCTGGTTATGGCGTTGCTGTTGTGGGGGCTTGATTCCCTGCTCGGCTGGCTTGTTTCCTTGATTGTCGGCTAAGGGTGTCCCGTGGCTAAGCGTTGGTATGTTGTGCATGCTTACTCGGGTTACGAGAAGCATGTCATGCGTTCGTTGATCGAGCGTGTAAAGCTGGCTGGCATGGAAGATGGCTTCGGCGAGATTCTGGTTCCCACTGAAGAAGTGGTTGAGATGCGTAACGGCCAGAAGCGCAAAAGCGAGCGCAAGTTCTTCCCTGGCTATGTGCTGGTCCAGATGGATATGAACGAGGGTACCTGGCACTTGGTCAAGGATACTCCTCGGGTGATGGGTTTTATTGGCGGTACTGCTGATAAGCCGGCACCGATTACTGATAAAGAAGCGGAAGCGATTCTGCGACGCGTCGCTGATGGTAGCGATAAGCCTAAGCCGAAGACCTTGTTCGAGCCGGGCGAGTCGGTACGTGTTAACGACGGTCCGTTTGCCGATTTCACTGGCACGGTCGAAGAGGTTAACTACGAGAAGAGCCGGATCCAGGTCGCGGTGCTCATTTTCGGACGCTCTACTCCGGTAGAGTTGGAGTTCAGTCAGGTCGAGAAGGTCTAGCTGAGCAAGCATCCCAACCCCGCAGCCTTAGGCTGTGGGGTTTTGT
>NZ_RCOE01000261.1:0-1271 GCF_004321495.1 Pseudomonas sp. Sample_10 | reverse complement strand
AGAACAGGGCGTGGAAGTTGACGATGTCCTTGCCGATGAAGTGGTACAGCTCGGCGGTGGAGTCCTTGCCCCAGAACGCATCGAAGTCCAGCTCCGGCGTGCGGTTACACAGGTTCTTGAAGCTCGCCATGTAGCCGATTGGCGCGTCCAGCCACACATAGAAGTACTTGCCCGGCTCGCCCGGGATTTCAAAACCGAAATACGGCGCATCGCGGGAAATGTCCCACTGCTGCAGGCCGGCATCCAGCCATTCGGCAATCTTGTTCGCCACGGCGTCTTGCAGGGTGCCGCTGCGGGTCCAGGCTTGCAGCATTTCCTGGAAGTCCGGCAGCTTGAAGAAGAAGTGCTGGGAGTCCTTGAGCACCGGCGTGGCGCCAGAGATCGCCGACTTCGGATCCTTCAGGTCGGTGGGCGCGTAGGTGGCGCCGCATTTTTCGCAGTTGTCGCCGTACTGGTCTTCGGTGCCGCATTTCGGGCAGGTGCCCTTGATGAAGCGGTCGGCCAGGAACATTTTCTTTTCCGGGTCGAAATACTGGGTGATCGAGCGCTGGGCGATGTGCCCGGCGTCACGCAGCTTGAGGTAGATCTGGCTCGACAGCTCACGGTTTTCTTCGGCGTGAGTGGAGTGGAAGTTGTCGAAGTCCACCAGGAAGTCGGCAAAGTCGGCGCTGTGTTCAGCCTGGACATTGGCGATCAGTTGTTCCGGGGTGATGCCTTCCTTTTCCGCGCGCAGCATGATGGCCGAACCGTGGGCGTCGTCGGCGCAGACATAAATGCATTGGTTGCCGCGATGCTTCTGGAAGCGCACCCACATATCGGTCTGGATGTATTCCAGCATATGGCCAAGGTGGATCGAACCATTGGCATAGGGCAGGGCGCTGGTGACGAGGATCTTGCGTGGCTCGGACATGGGGCTCGGCTACTTGATGAAACGGAGGTCGGCCACTATAAAGCGCCAGCGCATAATTTTCACCCTGTGCACCTGTATCCGGTTGCATCGGATGCTCAAACCCGAGTACGGACAGTTTGAAGAAGAAAGGGCTGTTGTGGAGAGGGAGCTTGCTCCCGCTGGGTGGCGAAGCCGCCCCGAACCCTGCTACACGGCGCTGTCAGGAGGATCGCGTCAACCTGATTGCGACTGCTGCGCAGCCGAGCGGGAGCAAGCTCCCTCGCCACAGGGATATGTTTGCCACAAATAGCTCCCTCCCCACAGGGGTGTGTTTGCCACAAATCATCAGTGGGCATGCCGTCCTTGAGCTGATGCTCAAACC
>NZ_RCOE01000195.1:0-55727 GCF_004321495.1 Pseudomonas sp. Sample_10 | reverse complement strand
GAAATTCTGGTGCTACGATTTGTCGCAGAGCTGGAGTTTCAGGAGATCGCAGACATCATGCATATGGGCTTGAGTGCAACAAAAATGCGGTACAAACGCGCTCTAGATAAATTGCGTGAGAAATTTGCAGGCATTGCTGAAACTTAGTTCGGCGCAAATATCTCTTACGTGTAGGCAAGTTCTGATAGACTTGCCGCCGAGTTGTCCCCCGGTTTGCGGGACTGCTTCACAATCACCAGATGGGGATTTAACGGATGAAACTGAAAAACACCTTGGGCTTGGCCATTGGTTCTCTTATTGCCGCCACTTCGTTCGGCGCTCTGGCACAGGGCCAAGGCGCAGTTGAAATCGAAGGCTTCGCAAAGAAAGAGTACTTTGACAGCACTCGCAACTTCAAAAACGACGGCAACCTGTTCGGTGGTTCGGTTGGTTACTTCCTGACCGACGACGTTGAACTGCGTCTGGCCTACGACGAAGTGCATAACGTACGTGCCGACGACGGCAAGAACGTGAAGGGCGCTAACACCGCTCTGGACGCTCTGTACCACTTCAACAACCCAGGCGACATGCTGCGTCCTTACGTCTCGGCCGGTTTCTCCGACCAGAGCATCGACCAGAACGGTTCGAACGGTCGTGACCGTTCCACCTTCGCCAACGTTGGTGGCGGCGCCAAGCTGTACTTCACCGACAACTTCTACGCCCGTGCCGGCGTTGAAGCTCAGTACAACATCGACCAGGGCAACACCGAGTGGGCTCCTAGCGTCGGTATCGGTGTGAACTTCGGTGGCGGCTCCAAGCCTGCTGCTGCTCCAGTTCCAGCACCAGCTGAAGTTTGCTCCGACAGCGACAACGATGGCGTTTGCGACAACGTTGACAAGTGCCCTGACACCCCAGCCAACGTAACTGTTGACGCTGATGGCTGCCCAGCAGTTGCTGAAGTTGTACGTGTTGAGCTGGACGTGAAATTCGACTTCGACAAGTCGGTAGTCAAGCCAAACAGCTACGGCGACATCAAGAACCTGGCTGACTTCATGAAGCAGTACCCATCCACCACCACTACTGTTGAAGGTCACACTGACTCCGTCGGTCCTGACGCTTACAACCAGAAACTGTCCGAGCGTCGTGCAAACGCCGTTAAGCAAGTTCTGACCAACCAGTACGGTGTTGAATCGTCCCGCGTTCAGTCTGTTGGCTACGGCGAATCCCGCCCAGTTGCTGACAACAAGACTGAAGATGGTCGCGCTGTAAACCGTCGCGTAGAAGCGCAGGTTGAAGCTCAAGCTAAGTAATTAGCCCGCAGCTGCGAGAAAAGCCCGGCTCAGGCCGGGCTTTTCTTTGTCTGCGATTTGGTCGGAGCGGAGTAAGTCGGGGGATTCAGGCCAGTCCATCGGCTGTGATCGCGGGGAAATCGCAGTCTTGCACGGCACGGGCCGCCACGCTGCCGATCACCAGGATCGCCGGGCTCTTCAGTTCGAAACGACGGGCATCTTCCTCCATTGCTGCCAGATCACTGCGACATTCGCGCTGATGGGGCAACGAGGCGTTTTCAATCATTGCCACTGGCGTGTTTACCGCCATGCCTCCGGCCAGCAGTTGCTGGCGAATTTCACTGAGCTTGGCCACACCCATGTAAATCACCAGCGTCGTACCGCCCTGGGCCAGTGCCTGCCAGTTCAGGCTGCTGCCGTCTTGCGTGTGCGCGGTGACCAGTGTCACCCCGCGCGCTACACCGCGTAGCGTCAACGGGATATCGCATTGCGTGGCGCCAGCGAGCCCGGCCGTGATGCCGTTGACCAGTTCCACCTCAACCCCGCGCTCACGCAGCCACTGCGCTTCTTCACCGCCGCGTCCGAAAATGCACGGATCACCCCCCTTGAGTCGCACCACGCATTTACCCTGACGCGCGTAACGCAGCATCAAGCGATGAATGAACGCTTGCGGCGTGGACCGGCATCCGCCGCGTTTACCCACGGGAATGATTCGCGCCTGCTGGCAATGTTCGAGGACCGCGGCATTCACCAGGTCATCGATCAGCACCACATCCGCTTCCCTCAGTGCCCTTGCAGCCTTGAGAGTCAACAGTTCCGGATCACCCGGGCCCGCGCCCACCAGCCAGACTTTTGCGCTCATCGTGTGTTCCTCAGTTGAAATCAGCCATGAAATACCGCAAACAACAGCACCAGATTCGCCAGCAGCGACATCAGCGCCAACGACCGCCACACCTTCAGCGGTTCGCGTTCCAGCAGCGGGCGAGGGCGCACATTCAAGCTGTGCCGCTCGCCTTGTTCGATCAGCAGCAGCCATTCCTCCGCCGTTTCAAAACGTTGACCAGGATCGGCGGCAACCGCGCGTTCCAGGCTTTGTGTCATCCATTCCGGCAGATCGGGGCGATAGCGGCTGGCGCTGACTGGCCTGCCGAACCGTGGTCGTTGGAACGCTTCGATTTCGCCATAGGGAAAATGCCCGGTCAGCAGATAAAACAACGTCACGCCGACCGCATACAGGTCCTGTTGCGGTGTCGGCGGTTCGCCGCGAAATGCTTCCGGCGCAATGAAACTGGGCGTTCCGGGAAGAGCAGCGGGCTGGTCTTCAGACAGGCCGGGACAGAAGGCGAGGCCGAAGTCCAGCAAGCGCAGTTCGCCGTCGTCACTGAGCAGCAGGTTTTCCGGTTTGATATCGCGGTGGAAAATCTGCCGTCGGTGCAACATTCCGAGCGCTTTGAGCAGGCGTTCAGCCAGGTCCTGCCACTGAGCCAGCGGCAGTGGTCCGGTCTGCGAATGCAGTTGCGCCAGGGTCGTCCCGGAGTATTCGCGCATCACGTAGTACAAATGCTGACGCTGGCTGGCGGCATGCACCTCAGGAAAATGCCGACCGGCCACGCGTTTGAGAAACCATTCCTCCGACAGCAAGGCTTGCCCGGCCTGGTGATCGTCGTGCAGATGGCCGGGCAAGGTTTTCAACAGCCACGGTTGTTGCTGGCTGTCACGCACGCGATAAAGCAACGACTGCTGGCTCTGGCCCAGTATCCCTTCCACTTGCCAGCCTTCGAACGGCTGTCCAGGCTTCAGCGGTGGCGGCAGGGGCCATTGCTGCAGGTGAATCAAGGCATCACCGATACTGCTTTCACCGAGGCCATCGACCCGCACCAGCAGGGCACTGGCGTTGTCTTGGCTGCCGGCCAGATGCGCTGCATGAACCAGCGTCTGCGCGGCGCTATCGAGGTCCGGCTGATCACGCAGGATCGCAGCAATGGCGGTGTCGCCCAGGACCGCCCAGATCCCGTCGCTGAGCAGCACGAAGCTCTCATCAAGGCGCAATTCACCGTCGAGGAAATCCAGCACCAGGTGTTGATCCAGTCCAAGTGCCCGCTTGAGCACATGCTGCATGCCCGGCTGATCCCAGACGTGATCCTCGCTGATGCGCTGCAATTGATCGGCGTGCCAGCGATACACCCGGCAATCACCGACGTGAGCCAGGGTAAATCGCCTGCCACGCAGCACCAGGGCGCTCACAGTGGTCAATAGCGGTTGTCCGCCACCGTTGGCCTGCAGCCAGCGGTTTTGCGCCAGCAGCAGGCGATCAAGGGCTTGTGCGACGCCCCAGGTTTCCGGGGTGGCGTAGTAGTCCAGCGCCAGCGCCTGCAATGTCGAACGGGCGGCCAGGCCACCATCGGCGCACTGGCTGACGCCGTCGGCGATGGCGAACAGGTAGCCCTTGCTCGCCGCCAGTGCCGGGGCGGGCGTCACCAGACGCAAGGCGTCCTGATTCTCTTCGCGAGGGCCGGTGGCGCTGGCTTCAGCGAAGCTCAATTGCAGGCTCATTTAAGGCCTCAAACCCGCGCAGCGGTCACGGCTGCCGAACCCCAGGTGGTTCTCCAGCGACGTTTCACGCCGTGCAGGCCAAACCACGCGAGCACCGCCAGGCTGGCGAACAGCCACAATGCCAGCTGGTAACTGCCGGTGCTTTGTTTGATTGCGCCCATGCCTGCTGCCAAGGCAAAACCACCGATGCCGCCAGCCATGCCGATCAGACCGGTCATAACCCCGATTTCGCGGCGAAAACGCTGAGGGACCAACTGGAAAACCGCACCGTTGCCTGCACCCAGGCCAAGCATGGTGCAGACGAAAAGCGCCAGGGCGGCATAGGAGCTTGGCAAATTGAAGCCGACGGCCGCAATGCAGATCGCCGCCACGGTGTACATCCCCAGCAAGGTGCGGATGCCACCGAAGCGATCCGCCAGAGCACCGCCCAGCGGACGCATCAGACTGCCACCGAATACGCAGGCGGCGGTGTAGTAACCCGCGGTGACCGGGTTCAGGCCGTATTGGTCGTTGAAGTAGCCGGGCAGTGCGCTGGCCAGGCCGATGAAACCGCCGAAGGTCACGCTGTAGAAGAACATGAACCACCAGCTGTCGCGGTCGCCCAGGGCCTTGAAGTAATCGGCCATTGACTTGGCTTTGGGCCGTTCAGGGGCATTCTTGGCCAGCCAGGCGAAGACGATCAGTGTCAGGATCAACGGGATCAGGGCGAAGCCGAACACGTTGCTCCAGCCAAACGCCGCTGCCAGCACCGGCGCAATCAGCGCGGCAAGGACGGTGCCCGAGTTGCCCGCACCCGCGATGCCCATGGCTTTGCCCTGGTGCTGCGGCGGGTACCATTGCGACGCCAGAGGCAGGGCCACGGCGAAGGACGCGCCGGCCATGCCGAGGAACAGTCCCAGCAGCAGCGCTTGCTCGTAACTGTGGATGCCGAGTTTCCAGGCACCGAACAGGGCGCAGATGACGATCACCTGCCCGATCAGGCCAGCGGTTTTGGGTGACAGGCGATCAGCCAGCATGCCCATCGCAAATCGCAGCACGGCACCGGCCAGAATAGGCGTAGCCACGACCAGACCGCGTTGTTGGGTGGTCAGGTGCAAGTCACCGGCGATCTGCACTGCCAGGGGGCCGAGCAGGTACCAGACCATGAAACTCAGGTCGAAGTAGAGGAACGCCGCGAACAGGGTTGGGGTATGGCCGGATTTCCAGAAGCTTGAATTCATCGCGCACCTCAGCTGATAGGAGTCTCGAACGGGAGCCAAAACAAAAAAACGCCGCCACCTGATTCGCCGGGAGGCAAATACGGTGAGCGACGTCTTTGTCGTAGATTGGGCAACCGCCGTTGGTTACCTGTGGGATTTACTTAGCGAGATCTGTGCCAACAAGTCGTTTTTGTGGCGAGGGAGCTTGCTCCCGCTCGGTGTTGAAGCCGTCTTGAATCCTGTGACCGAGTTGTGCCTGATTCACTGAAATCGCAGGTTTTGGGGACCGCTACGCAGCCCAGCGGGAGCAAGCTCCCTCGCCACGGTGATCGTGTCAGCCGAGCAGTTCACTCATCGCGATAATCTGCTCCGCCACCTGAATCAGCTTCTGCTGGCGGCTCATGGCCTGGCGGCGCATCAGGGTGTAGGCCTCTTCCTCGTTGCAGTCCTTCATTTTCATCAGCAGCCCTTTGGCCAGTTCGATGCGCTTGCGCTCGGCCAGTTGCTGATCGCGGGCGTGCAGTTGGGCGCGCAGGGCCTGGTCACTTTCGAAGCGGGCCATGGCCACATCCAGAATCGGCTGCAAGCGTTGGGCATGGATGCCCTCGACGATGTAGGCGCTGACCCCGGACTTGATCGCCTGGCGCATCACGCCGGGGTCGTGCTCGTCGGTAAACATCACGATGGGGCGTGGCTGGTCCCGGCTGACGAGCACCACTTGTTCCATGACATCGCGGCTCGGTGACTCGGTATCGATCAGAATCACGTCCGGACGCACCGTTTCGACGCGTTCGGGCAGGTCGATGGTCAGGCCTGACTCGTCGATGACCTCGAAGCCGGCTTCGGTGAGGGCCGCTTTCAGGCGTCCGACTTTTTTCGCGGTATCGTTGATCAGCAGGATACGCAACATGTTCGCAGTCTCCTGTCAGCAGTTGGCGAGTCGGGGCGAGTTGTCGCTCATGGCGTGCAGTTTGAAGCTGCGCGCATAGCCGGCGGGGTCCGAACCGTTCCAGACCTTGCCATCGATCAACTGGCTGCTACGCATCTCTTTGCCCAGCGATGCGACACCGACGGCGCTGGCGGCCTCACGGTACAAGTCCAGTTGCTGAACCTGACGGGCTATCGCGAGGTAATCCGGGTCATCGCGCAACAGCCCCCAGCGACGGAACTGGGTCATGAACCACATGCCATCGGACAGATACGGCAAGTTCACTTCACCGTCACCATGAAAGCGCATGGCGTGCGGGTCGTGCCAGCGATTGCCCAGGCCGTCGTCATAGTCGCCCAGCAGACGCGGTTCGATGCATGCCAGTGGGGCGTCGAGGTACTGTGGCGCGCTGAGCAATTGCGCAGTGCTGCGGCGGTTTTCGAGACTGTCTTCGATAAAACGACTGGCTTCCAGGATGGCCATCACCAGTGCCCGGGCGGTGTTGGGGTATTGCTCGACGAAGGCGCGGGTGCAGCCTAGGACTTTTTCCGGATGATCGGGCCAGATCGTCTGGGTGGTCGCCAGGGTAAAACCGAGGTCCTGTTGCACGGCGCTGGCGGACCAGGGCTCGCCGACGCAGAAACCGTCGATGCGTCCCGCCTGCAGGTGCGCGACCATTTGCGGCGGTGGTACCACCACACTGTCGACCTCCAGCAACGGATGAATGCCCTGGCTGGCGAGCCAGTAATACAGCCACATGGCATGGGTGCCAGTGGGAAAGGTCTGGGCGAACGTCAATTTTGGGCGAGTTTGGTGCACGTGCCGGTGAAGTGCCTCAGGACCGGTCACGCCAAGGCCCTGCAAGCCATGGGAGAGGTTGATGCTCTGGCCGTTCTGGTTCAGGCCCATGAGCACGGCCATGTCGGTCGCTGCCACGCCGCCTATACCCAGGTGCACGGCGTAGATCAGACCGTACAGGCTGTGGGCGGCATCGAGTTCACCGCTCACCAGTTTGTCCCGCAGGTTGGCCCACGACGACTGGCGCTTGAGGTTCAGGGTCAAGCCGTAAGGTTGGGCGAAGCCCTGAGTCGCGGCGACAACCACCGAGGCGCAGTCGCTCAAGGCCATGAAGCCGAGGTTGATTTCGGTCTTTTCCGGGGCATCGCTGCCATTGACCCAGGCCAGAGGGCCGGCTGATGGTTCGTTCATCGATTTCGCACCTTCAAAAAAAACGTCGTCCCAGACCTGGTACCCGCAAGGCCGCGTGACGACGTCGTTGTCCTTGCACGCATTCCGCCGTTGGCCTGCGTGCTGATGCTTCGATGGGTGCAAGGCATATGCCATCCCGGGATTCACGGCAAAGAGATCGCCCGCCAACCTCAACCCCGGCTATAATCGCCGCCTCATTTCGCCGCCAATCGAGTCAAATCCGCCCATGTACACCCTGGCCCGTCAGCTGTTGTTCAAACTTTCCCCGGAAACCTCCCACGATCTGTCCCTGGACCTGATCGGCGCGGGCGGACGTTTGGGCCTTAACGGCTTGCTGTGCAAGGCACCGGCGAAGATGCCGGTCAACGTCATGGGCCTGGATTTTCCGAATCCGGTGGGGCTGGCCGCCGGCCTGGACAAAAACGGCGCGGCCATTGACGGTTTCGCCCAATTGGGTTTCGGTTTTGTCGAAATAGGCACCATAACCCCGCGTCCGCAACCGGGTAATCCGAAACCACGGATTTTCCGATTGCCGGAAGCCGAGGCCATCATCAACCGCATGGGCTTCAACAACCTTGGCGTCGATCACCTGTTGGCCCGTGTGACAGCCGCCAAGTACAAGGGCGTGCTGGGCATCAACATCGGCAAGAACTTCGATACCCCGGTCGAGCGCGCGGTTGACGATTATCTGATTTGCCTGGACAAGGTCTATGCCCACGCCAGCTACGTGACGGTCAACGTCAGCTCGCCGAACACACCGGGCCTGCGCAGCCTGCAATTCGGCGATTCGCTCAAGCAACTGTTGGCCGACCTTGCCACGCGTCGCGCTGAACTGGCGCTGCGTCACGGCAAACACGTGCCGCTGGCCATCAAGATCGCCCCGGACATGACTGACGAAGAAACTGCGCAGGTTGCGCAAGCGTTGATCGAAACCGGAATGGACGCGGTCATCGCCACCAATACCACCTTGAGCCGTGTCGGCGTCGAGGGCATGGAGCATGGTGACGAGGCGGGCGGCCTGTCCGGTGCACCGGTTCGCGACAAGAGCACCCACACCGTGAAGGTGTTGGCGGCGGAGTTGGGCGGCCGCCTGCCGATCATTGCTGCCGGTGGCATCACTGAAGGCAAACATGCGGCAGAGAAGATCACTGCCGGTGCGAGCCTGGTGCAGATCTACTCCGGCTTCATCTATAAAGGCCCGGCGCTGATTCGTGAATCCGTAGACGCAATCGCTGCCCTGCGCTGAAGGCTCAAGGGAGCTTTTGTGGCGAGGGAGCTTGCTCCCGCTGCGAAGCAGTCAAATTGATTGAGAACACCGGGTTTACGATTGCTTCGCAACCGGGCGGGAGCAAGCTCCCTCGCCAAAAAAACAGGTTTTCCTTGCTTTGGAGCAAGCATAAAAAAGGGCCCCTTCAAAGGAGCCCCTGGGCCGCAGCCCGCCGTCCGGATGGGACGTGCGTGGTTAATTCAGTACAAAATCAGATTGTCGTGTCGGAGTGTTGTGCCCTGTAATTAGCCGACGGCGTGAAGTTCGTTGAGTCTGTGGATTCCCGCAGTGCCGGTCATACCGTCCCAGTTGTCGCCGCGTCCTTCTCGCCAGCCGTTAATCCAGGCTTGACGTACCGACGGTAGAGTAAATGGGCAAAGCTCACGGGATTTGCCACCAACGCCATATTGATATCCGCGCAAAAATGCTCTTTCCAACGGATCACGCTTAAGTCTTCTCATAGGGTGTTGCCCTCACTTGTTGACTGTATTTATCGCGTCGACCTCAATTGAGGTCTGGCAGAAAAACTCTGCCGTTGGGGGCTCGTTGCCGGCGTGACGAGCCAAGGTGTTGGCGCCATTGCGGTGCCAACCTGAGTTGAGTTCTAACCAATGCGTCACATCGAGGGAATGATCGTTTTGTCATAAGGACGTAACTGTTCATGTGCTAAGGCCATAAGTAACCGCATGTTAGCTGGGTATTTTTCAGGTAAACCCCGGTATGATCGGCCCCGCACAGCATGATCAGGTTAATCCTTTGGTGAGAATGCCTCCCGTTGCCGGGAAGCACTATTCGACGAAGGGTCGACTTATGTCATTTTGTTGCATCAACTTTTTTATCTGTCCTTGCATCTAAGCTCATTTAACCCGGGCAGCAGGGGTGGAACGGCACACCTTCGTGCCACGCGGGCGCTCTTCGAGAAAAGCGCCTGATTGAAAACCGGTCCGGCAATGCGTTGTCGGGCCACTCAGCCAAAGGCTCCGAATTCTCATGTCCGATCGTTTCGAACTCTTCCTCACTTGCCCAAAAGGCCTTGAAGGCCTGCTCATCGAGGAAGCCGTCGGGCTTGGCCTTGAGGAAGCACGTGAGCACACCTCTGCCGTGCGCGGCATGGCCACCATGGAAACCGCTTATCGCCTGTGCCTGTGGTCGCGCCTGGCCAACCGGGTATTGCTGGTGCTCAAGCGTTTCCCGATGAAAGACGCCGAGGACCTCTACCACGGCGTGCTCGACATCGAGTGGCAAGACCACATGCTCAATGACGGCACCCTGGCCGTCGAATTCAGTGGTCACGGCTCGGGCATCGACAACACCCACTTCGGTGCCTTGAAGGTCAAGGATGCCATCGTCGACAAACTGCGCACCCCGCAGGGCGACCGTCCATCCATCGACAAACTCAACCCGGACCTGCGCATTCACCTGCGCCTGGATCGCGGCGAAGCGATCCTTTCCCTCGACCTCTCCGGCCACAGCCTGCACCAGCGCGGCTATCGCCTGCAGCAAGGCGCGGCGCCGCTGAAGGAAAACCTCGCGGCCGCCATCCTGATCCGTTCCGGCTGGCCACGTATCGCAGCGCAAGGTGGCGCACTGGCTGACCCGATGTGCGGTGTCGGTACCTTTCTGGTGGAAGCGGCGATGATCGCTGCTGACATCGCGCCGAACCTGCGTCGCGAGCAGTGGGGATTCACCGCCTGGCTGGGTCACGTACCGGCGCTGTGGAAAAAGCTCCATGAAGAGGCGTCCGAACGCGCCGCTGCCGGTCTGGCCAAGCCGCCGTTGTGGATTCGCGGTTACGAAGCCGACCCGCGCCTGATTCAGCCGGGCCGCAACAACGTCGAGCGTGCCGGCCTCAGCGAGTGGATCAAGATCTATCAGGGCGAAGTCGCGACTTTCGAGCCGCGTCCGGATCAAAACCAGAAAGGCCTGGTGATCTGCAACCCTCCATACGGCGAGCGACTGGGCGACGAGGCGAGCCTGCTCTACCTTTACCAGAACCTCGGCGAGCGTCTGCGTCAGGCCTGCCTGAACTGGGAAGCCGCCGTCTTTACCGGCGCGCCGGATCTGGGCAAGCGCATGGGCATCCGCAGCCACAAGCAGTATTCGTTCTGGAACGGCGCCTTGCCGTGCAAGCTGCTGTTGATCAAGGTGCTGCCCGACCAGTTCGTCACAGGCGAGCGTCGTACCCCGGAACAGCGTCAGGCCGAACGGGAGCAAGCGGCCTATGACGAGGCGCCGAGCGAGCCGCAAGAGCGCAAGTACAACAAAAACGGCAACCCGATCAAACCCGTGCCGGCGCCGGCCCCGGTGGTCGAGCAGCCGCGCCTGAGCGAAGGCGGGCAGATGTTTGCCAATCGCCTGCAAAAAAACCTCAAGGCCTTGGGCAAGTGGGTCAAGCGCGAAGGCATCGACTGCTATCGCGTGTACGATGCCGACATGCCGGAATATTCCATGGCCATCGACCTGTATCACGATTGGGTCCACGTCCAGGAATACGCCGCGCCGAAATCCATCGATCCGGAAAAAGCCTCGGCGCGGATGTTCGATGCCCTGGCCGCCATTCCGCAGGCTTTGAACATCGACAAGAGCCGCGTGGTGGTCAAACGCC
The DNA here is from genome assembly GCF_004321495.1 of Pseudomonas sp. Sample_10. Taxonomy (NCBI): domain Bacteria; kingdom Pseudomonadati; phylum Pseudomonadota; class Gammaproteobacteria; order Pseudomonadales; family Pseudomonadaceae; genus Pseudomonas; species Pseudomonas sp. Sample_10. The sequence goes on along the minus strand of NZ_RCOE01000195.1, from coordinate 44,698 downwards.
GCGAGCGTCAGAGTGGCACCAAGCAATATGAACGCCAGGCGGCTCAGGGCAAGTTCGTCGAGGTCAACGAAGGTGGCGTGAAGCTGTTGGTCAACCTCACCGATTACCTGGATACCGGCCTGTTCCTCGACCACCGTCCTATGCGCATGCGCATTCAGAAAGAGGCGGCCGGCAAGCGCTTCCTCAATCTGTTCTGCTACACCGCCACGGCCAGCGTGCACGCGGCCAAGGGCGGTGCACGCAGCACCACCAGCGTCGACCTGTCGAAAACCTATCTTGACTGGGCGCGTCGCAATCTGTCGCTGAACGGTTTTTCCGACAAGAACCGCCTGGAGCAGGGCGATGTGATGGCCTGGCTGGACGCCAGTCGTGACGAATACGATCTGATCTTCATTGACCCGCCGACATTCTCCAACTCCAAGCGCATGGAAGGGATTTTCGACGTGCAACGCGATCAGGTGCAGTTGATCGATCTGGCGATGGCTCGGCTGGCGCCGGGCGGGGTGTTGTACTTCTCCAACAACTTCCGCAAGTTCGAGCTGGAGCCCAACCTCAGCGAGCGCTACGCGGTCGAAGAGATTACCGCCCAGACCATCGATCCGGATTTTTCCCGCAACGCCAAGATTCACCGCGCCTGGAAAATCACGGCCCGTTGATATCTGAAGGGGTTGGATCCACAGAGCCTTGATTTTAAAAGGCTCTGTGGATTCTTTCTGTACTGGTCAAATTAGTGGCTAATAGCTATAACTCAACTCAGGGCCAAAGGGCTTTCCCGCACCTGGCGTTTTGAGTTGCGTTTATGTCGTTGCACGCCGTGCGCCCAAAAATCCTGGGTTTTATCAGCGAAGATGTCTCGGCCTGGCTGGTCGCGCTTCTGGTTTTGCTTGTCGGCGGGATTCTCACGGGCTTGCTGGCATGGTCGACCCTCAATCTGTTTCACCAGCAATTGCGGCAACGCTTCCAACTGCTGGCCAGTGAGCGTTATAGCCGTATCGAAGAACGCTTCCAAGATCAGGAGCAGCGCCTCGACGGCCTGCGCCGGTTCTTTGCCAACTCCGATTCGGTCTCCCGAGAGGAGTTCAATGGCTATACCCAACCGTTATTGCACCGGACCCAGGCGTACTCGTTTGCGCAACGGGTGAGCCGTGACGAACGTGCAGCGTTCGAACGCCGTGTTCGTGATGAAGGCTTGAGCAGTTTTGCTTTTCGCGAGCTCAACGCCGACGGCCAGTTGCAACTGGCTGGCGAGCGGGACGAGTACGTGGTGGTGCTGTTCAGCCAGACGCAAAGCAAACTCGGTGCGCCGCTCGGTTACGATTTGCTGGCCCAGCCGTTGCGTCGTGCCACATTGCAGCGAGCGGACCAGAGTGGCCAGATGGCCGTCTCGCAACCGATGCATCTGGTGAGTATCGAGCCGGCGTATGCGCGGGGCGTGCTGCTGGTCGCTCCGGTCATGTCGGGCAACAGTCCGACGACGACCAAACCATTCGGTTATGTCATGGCCGTGATCAGCATGCGCCAATTGCTGGCGGACGGCTTGCCGGAAGCGGGGCGTGACTATCTGTCAGTGCGTATTCTCGATCTGTCCATCGATGATCAGCATGAAGTGCTGTATGAATCGCCAAACACAGCGGCCGTCAGCGAGTTGTCGGCGACCCGGCTGTTGCGAATGGCCGATCATGATTACCAGGTCGACATCCAGCCCAGCGAAGCGTTTCTCAAGGCCAACCACTCATCGGTGACCACGCTGGTGGTGCTCGGTGGTTCGCTCAGCATGCTGCTCAGTGCCTTGCTATACGTACTGGTCAGCCAGCGGCAGCGAGCGCTGAAGATGGTTGAGCAAAGGACCGAAGAGTTGCGCGCTCGGGAGCAGGAACTGCGTGGCACCCACGGCCAGTTGCGCGGCGTGCTGAACGCGGCGACCCAGGTGGCGATCATCGCCACGGATTTGCGGGGCGTGATCAGCACCTTTAACGCCGGAGCCGAACAGATGCTCGGCTACACCGCCGCCGAAGTGGTTGGGCACATGACCCTGGAAAACCTGCACTTGCCCCGGGAACTGGCGGCACGCTCGGCAGAACTTAGCGCACGTTTCGGCAAACCGGTCCCGACCTGCCATGCAATGTTGGTCGAGGGCGGCGAAGGCACCGGGCACGAGGCGCGGGAATGGACGCTGGTGCGGGGGGACGGCAGCCATTTGATCGTCAACATGCTGGCGACTCCGGTGCTTGATGAGCAAGGGCTGTGGGTCGGCCATCTGGCGGTGTGCATCGATATCACCGAACGCAAACGCGTGCATGAAGCCCTCGCAGCGCGGGACTTGTTATTGAAGAAACTCAGTGCCCATGTGCCCGGCGGCATCTATCAATTCAAGATGGAATTCGACGGACGCTTCAGCGTCATCTATGCCAGCGATGGCATTCGTGAAATCTACGAGCTCGAACCGGACGTTTTGCTACTCAATGCCGAAGCGATCTTCACGCGCATCCATCCCCAGGACACCACCCGTGTGCGCGCCTCCATTCGCGCTTCGGCGGACACCCTCAGCCCTTGGCGCGAGGAGTATCGCGTGCAGCTGCCACAGCGCGGTTTGCGTTGGGTACGCGGCGAGGCGACGCCGGAAGAGCTGCCCGGCGGCGGCGTGCTCTGGCATGGCTACATCTCGGATATTTCCGACATGAAGCGGGTGGAAGAAGAGCTGCGGGCGCTGTCGATCACCGACTCCCTCACCGGTATTCACAACCGGCGCTATTTCCAGGAGCGTCTGACCACCGAAATGGCCCGGGTCGAGCGTGGTAGCGGCGAACTGTCGGTGATCATGCTCGACATTGACCACTTCAAGCGCATCAATGACCAGCATGGGCATGCCGTGGGTGATCGGGTGTTGCAGATCGTCTGCGAGCGCATTGGCAATCGGCTGCGCCGCACGGATGTATTTTGTCGATTGGGTGGCGAAGAGTTCATGGTGCTGTGCCCGGGCATTAACGGTGAGCACGCGCATGTACTGGCCCTGGAGCTGTGGCAAGGCTTGCGCAGTTCGCCGATCGACGAGGTCGGGATCGTCACTGCGAGTTTCGGGATTGCCAGTTGGCGAGTCGGCGAGGGCGCGGACGCGCTGCTGTTAAGGGCGGACTCGGGGGTGTATGCGGCGAAGCAGGCGGGCAGGGACCGGGTGCAGGGCGAGACGAATTGATATGCGCTGTACGCATACCCTGTAGGAGCCAAGCTTGCTCGCGATGGCGGTCTGTCAGTCACATTTATGTTGAATGTGCTGCCGCTATCGCGAGCAGGTTTTGCTCCTACAGGGAATCTCTGCAGCCTCTGCAGCCGATTAGAGCGCCGAAGCGGTCTGCGCCAGTTTCGGCTGGCGATACAAGTCCAGCAGCACTTGGTCGAGCACCGATGATGCACCGAATGGCGCCTTGTCGTTGAGGATCGCCACGACGGCCCAGGTGTTGCCGTTGACGTCTCGGCTGAAACCGGCGATGGCGCGCACGGTGTTCAGGGTGCCGGTTTTGACGTGGGCTTCGCCGCGCATCGCGGTGGTCTTCAGGCGCTTGCGCATGGTGCCGTCGGTGCCGGCAATCGGCATCGAGCTGATGTACTCGGCGGCGTAAGGGCTGCGCCAGGCGGCCTGCAGCATCGAAGCCATTTCCCGGGCGCTGACGCGTTCGAAACGGGACAGGCCGGAGCCGTTCTCCATCACCAGGTGCGGCGCGGTAATGCCTTTCTTCGCCAGCCACTGGCGTACGACCCGCTGTGCCGCCTTGGCATCGTCACCGTCGGCATCGGTACGGTATTTCTGCCCCAGGCTCAGGAACAGCTGCTGGGCCATGGTGTTGTTACTGTATTTGTTGATATCGCGGATGATTTCCGCCAGATCCGGCGAAAATGCCCGCGCCAGCACTTTGGCGTCTTTCGGCGTTGGCGCCAGCACATCCTTGCCCTGGATGCTGCCGCCCAGTTCTTTCCAGATCGCTCGCACGGCACCGGCCGTGTACGTCGCGTGATCAAGCAGCGACAAGTAAGTCTGTGAACTGCAACCTTCACCCAACTGGCCGCCGACGGTCACCGTCACACTGCCATCGGCCTGGGGCACCGGGTTGTAGCGCACACCGCCGGTACATTGCTTGGAGTTGAGAGCCTTGACCTGATTGTCGATGCGAATGCTGGCAATGGGTGGTTCCACCGAAACCAGCACCTTGCCCGAGTCATTGCGCGCGACAAAGCGCAAGGCCTTCAGGTTGACCAGCAACGCATCGGGTTTGACCAGGAACGGTTTGTTCTCGTCATTGCCGTCGTCATTGAATTCGGGCAATTGCGGTTGCACGAAGAAATTCTTGTCCAGCACCAGATCGCCGGTGACCTGAGTCACGCCGTTGGCGCGCAGGTCACGCATCAACAGCCAGAGTTTTTCCATGTTCAGCTTCGGATCACCACCACCCTTGAGGTAGAGATTGCCATTGAGGATACCGCCGCTGAGGGTGCCGTCGGTGTAGAACTCGGTTTTCCACTGATGGTTCGGGCCGAGCATTTCCAGGGCCGCGTAAGTGGTCACCAGCTTCATGGTCGACGCCGGGTTGACCGATACGTCGGCGTTGAAAATAGTCGGAGTGCCCGGGCCGTTGAGCGGAATCATCACCAGCGACAGGGCGTTGTCCTGCAGCTTGCTGGCCTTGAGGGCTTTTTGGACGTTGGGAGACAAAGAGGTGTTGATCGGGTCAGCGCAAACAGGAAGGGCCAGGGGAAGCAACAGGCCGGCCAGCAATAAAGGACGTAACGATTTGATCATGTGAAATAGAACCCTGCAGCCGAGGGGAAAAAAAACGAGGGCATGAAGATAAATTCCCCCAGTGGTCATGAAAGTGTCGGCATTATGCCCCAAGGCGTCACGGCTTGTGCCGTGCCTTGACCATCCAATCGGCTATTTTTTTACCGGCGGTAGCCCTTGCGGCCCACTGAGTCGGGCAATCGGCGGCTTAAACTGCTAAAGTGCCGGCCGTTATTACTTAAGAGGATTGTTCCAATGGCGACTAACCGTTCCCAGCGTCTGCGCAAAAAACTGTGCGTCGATGAATTTCAAGAGCTGGGTTTCGAACTGAACCTGGATTTCAAAGAAGATTTGGCTGATGAAGCCATTGATGCTTTCCTCGACGCGTTCCTCAAAGAAGCCATGGAAGCCAACGGTCTGGGCTATGTTGGCGGCGACGACTACGGTCTGGTTTGCCTGCAGAAGCGTGGCTCGGTCAGCGCTGAACAGCGCGCCGCCGTTGAAGCCTGGCTCAAAGGTCGCACCGAGCTGACCAGCGTTGAAGTCAGCCCGCTGCTGGACGTCTGGTATCCGGAAAAGCCGATCAATCCGGTAGCTTGATGTTCTGAAAACGGCGACCCGAGGGTCGCCGTTTTTTTATACCTGTTTTTTGTGCGCACATGGCTTGATGAACCGTTCGCGGGCAAGCCTCGCTCCTACAAGAATATGCCCGCGAAAGCGCCCTCAAACCTTGCGCCAGTTCAGAATCAGCAGCGTCACGACCCCCGCCACAATCCCCCAGAATGCCGAACCAATGGAAAACAGCGTCAACCCCGACGCCGTCACCATGAAGGTGATCAGCGCCGCCTCACGTTCCTTCACTTCGCTCATGGCAATGCTCAAGCCATTGATGATCGAGCCGAACAACGCCAGCGCGGCTATCGACAACACCAGTTCCTTTGGCAGCGCCGCAAACAGCGCTGCCAGTGTCGCGCCGAATACCCCGGCAATCCCGTAGAAAATCCCGCACCAGACAGCGGCGGTGTAGCGCTTGTTGCGATCCTCGTGGGCATGCGGCCCGGTGCAGATGGCCGCGCTGATCGCCGCCAGGTTAATGCCGTGGGAGCCGAACGGCGCCAGCAGCAGCGAAGCGATACCGGTGGTGGTAATCAGCGGCGAGGCCGGTACGTTGTAGCCGTCGGCGCGTAGTACGGCGATACCGGGCATGTTTTGCGAGGTCATCGCCACCACGAACAGCGGAATGCCGATGCTGATCGTTGCGGCCAGGGAGAAGTGCGGGGTGGTCCAGACCGGCGTGGCCACTTCCAGGTGGAAACCGCTGAAATCCAGCAGCCCCATGAACCCGGACAACGCTGTACCGATCAACAGCGCGGCCAGCACCGCGTAACGCGGTGACAGGCGCTTGACCAGCAGATAAGTGACAAACATGCCCAGGACCAGCGCCGTGCGATGCTGGGCGGCGACGAAGATCTCGCTGCCGATCTTGAACAGGATGCCCGCCAGCAGCGCGGCCGCCAAAGAAGCCGGAATCTTTTTGACCAGGCGTTCGAAGCTGCCGGTGAGACCGCAAATCGTCACCAGCACGGCACAGGTTATATAGGCGCCGATGGCTTCGCCGTAGGACACGCCGCCCAGGCTGGTGATCAGCAGGGCGGCGCCCGGGGTCGACCAGGCAATCGTGATGGGCGTGCGATAGCGCAAGGACAGGCCGATCGAGCACACTGCCATGCCAATCGAGATCGCCCAGATCCACGATGAAATCTGCCCGCTGGTCAGGCCGGCCGCTTGCCCGGCCTGGAACATCAGCACCAGTGAACTGGTGTAGCCAGTCATCATCGCGATGAACCCGGCGACGATGGCCGATGGTGACGTATCGGCCAAGGGGCGTAGCTGAGTGTGCGTGGCGTCGGTCATGACGATGGTGTTCCTTGGTTCAGAGAACTATGTCCGAGGCCACCCGGTCCCTGTAGGAGCCGAGCTTGCTCGCGATGACGGCGTGTCAGTCGACAGTGTTTTCGAAAATGAAATCGCTATCGCGAGCAAGCTTTGCTCCTACGGGGGCGTGTGCGGGCTGCGGATTCTGTGATCAAGCCTAAACTCAAACGTAATGGATCGTTGCGATACAGCGGATGTGACAAACAGCCGTACAGTCGTGTTGCCACCATCCATTGTGTACAATCGCAGTGTTTTTTACGCGATACTTGCCAGCGACCCACTGTGCCGTATTACAGTCACGGTCTATTCGCCGCAGTTTTCCCGACTCGAGTGCCCATGAACGAACAGTTGCAACCCCTCAAGAAACAACCGCGAGCAGGCAAAGCCGGCCGCAGCGGAACCCAGGACGATATTGTCTACGCGCATATCTTCGAGGCCATCCTCGAACAGCGTCTGGCGCCCGGCACCAAGTTGAGCGAAGAAGCGCTGGGGGAAATTTTCGGGGTCAGCCGCACCATCATTCGCCGCGCCTTGTCGCGCCTGGCCCATGAAAGCGTGGTGCTGTTGCGTCCGAACCGCGGTGCCGTGGTCGCCAGCCCGAGTGTCGAAGAGGCTCGGCAGGTGTTCATGGCCCGCCGTCTGGTGGAGCGAGCGATTACGGAATTGGCGGTCCAGCACGCCACCGCCGAGCAGATCGCCGAGTTGCGCCAAATGGTCAACGACGAACGCGACAGTTTTTCCCGTGGCGATCGTGGTGCCGGTATCCGTCTGTCGGGTGAGTTCCACCTGAAACTGGCCGAAGCGGCGAAAAACGCGCCGTTGATCAGTTTCCAGCGCAGCCTCGTGTCGCAGACCTCGCTGATCATTGCCCAGTATGAAAGCGGCAACCGTTCCCACTGCTCTTATGACGAGCACACCCAGTTGATCGACGCCATCGAAGCGCGCAATGGTGAACTGGCGGTAGACCTGATGATGCATCACATGGATCACATCGACAGCAAGCTCAACCTTGATGAGGAAAGTGCTTCGGATGACCTGCATGCGGTGTTCTCGCACTTGTTGCAGACCAAGAAGCCAGGGCGATCGACTGCCAAGCTCTGACTTCCTGATACTGATCGTTCCCACGCTCTGCGTGGGAATGCCTCAATGGACGCTTCGCGTCCGCTTCGGCAGGAACGCGGAGCGTCCCGGGCTGCATTCCCACGCGGAGCGTGGGAACGATCAAATCGCTGGCAAGCCAGCTCCCACAGGGACCGAGCTGAATTGGATCGTTGGATCGTTCCCACGCAGAGCGTGGGAACGATCATGCACGCAATGCCTTAGCGCTGATGCACCAGATTCCCCGCCGCATAGGTCTGCAACACCGTCCGGTCATCCCCCAGCGTCATCAACACAAACAACGTTTCGGCGATGTTATTGGCCTGCTTCAGGCGATAGCCCAGCAGCGGCGTGGCGTTGTAGTCGAGCACCAGGAAGTCGGCGTCGGTACCCGGTTGCAGATTGCCGATCTTGTCTTCCAGGCGCAATGCGCGGGCACCGCCGAGGGTGGCCAGGTACAGCGACTTGAACGGGCTCAGGCGCGCACCTTGCAGTTGCATGACCTTGTAGGCCTCGTTGAGGGTTTGCAGCAGCGAGAAACTGGTGCCGCCGCCGACATCGGTGCCGATGCCGACATTGAGTTTGTGCTTCTCGGCCATCGGCAGATTGAACAGGCCGCTACCGAGGAAGAAGTTCGAAGTCGGGCAGAACGAGATGGCCGAACCGGTTTCCGCCAGGCGCGCGCACTCTTCATCGCACAGGTGCACGCCGTGGGCGAACACCGAGCGTTCACCGAGCAATTGGTAGTGATCGTAGACGTCCAGGTAGCCCTTGCGCTCCGGGAACAGCGCCTTGACCCACTCGATTTCCTTGAGGTTTTCGCTGATGTGGGTCTGCATGTACAGATCCGGGTATTCGCTCAGCAACTGGCCGGCCAGGGTCAGTTGTTCCGGGGTGCTGGTCGGGGCGAAGCGTGGAGTCACGGCGTAGTGCAGGCGACCCTTGCCGTGCCAGCGCTCGATCAACGCTTTGCTTTCGAGGTAGCTCGATTCAGCGGTATCGGTCAGGTAGTCCGGGGCGTTGCGGTCCATCATCACCTTGCCGGCGATCATCCGCAGGTCGAGCTGCTCGGCCGCTTCAAAGAACGAGTTCACCGATTGCGGATGTACGCTGCCGAAAACCAGTGCCGTCGTGGTGCCGTTGCGCAGCAATTCCTTGATGAAAATGTCCGCGACTTCGTCGGCATGGGCCTTGTCGGCGAACTGGCTTTCGCACGGGAAGGTGTAAGTGTTGAGCCAGTCCAGCAATTGTTCACCGTAGGCACCGACCATGCCGGTTTGTGGCAGGTGGATGTGGGTGTCGATAAAGCCGGGGGTAATCAACGCGTCCTGATAATGGGTGATTTCGATGTCTGCCGGCAGCGTCGGCAGCAAATCACTGGCGTGGCCAAGTGCGCTGATTTTGCCGTTATCAACCACCAGCAAGCCGTCCTCGAAATATTCATACGAGGCTTCGATGCCAACGATGGCAGGGTCGGCGATGCTGTGCAGGATGGCGGCGCGGTAGGCTTTGCGAGTCAGTGGCATGAGCGTTCTCAATGGGAGGCTTGGCTGCGGCGTGACGCAGGCAGCAGTTTGGCAATCGATCCGGCGCTGGCGGTGTGCTGGCCGAAGTTCGCGTTGTAAGTGGCGATGATCTCGCCGGCGATGGAGATGGCGATTTCCACAGGCAACTTGCCTTTGACTTCGCCGATGCCCATCGGGCAGCGCATGCGTTGCACGACGCTGCTGTCGAAGCCGCGATCACGCAGACGATGTTCGAACTTGACCCGTTTGGTCTTCGAACCGATCAGGCCGAAGTAGGCGAAATCGTTGCGCTTGAGAATCGCGGCGGTGAGTTCGAGGTCGAGCTGGTGATTGTGGGTCATGACGATGCAGTAGCTGCCGGCGGGCAGGTCGTCGATTTCATCCACCGGTTCTTCGGCAACGATCTTGCGAACGCCGTGGGGGATCTGCTCGGGAAACTCATCGTCGCGTGAGTCGATCCAGCGCACGCGGCAGGGCAGGCTGGAGAGCAATGGCACCAGCGCCCGGCCGACGTGGCCGGCGCCGAACACAGCGATTTGCGCTTGCACCTGGCCCATCGGTTCGAACAGCAAAACGGTGGCACCGCCGCAGCACTGACCAAGGCTGGCACCGAGGCTGAAACGCTCCAGATGCGTGTCCTGCTTGCCGCTGGCGAGCATCTCGCGAGCGATCTGCATGGCCTTGTATTCCAGGTGCCCGCCACCGATGGTGTCGAAGGCCTGACGGGCGCTGATGACCATCTTCGAGCCGGCATTGCGCGGAGTCGAGCCGAGCTCTTCGATGATCGTCACCAACACGCAGGGCTCACCCTGGTTTTGCAGGTCGGCGAGGGCGTCGATCCAGTTGTACATGTTTCACCTCGACATCTGTCTGTCAGATCGTTCCCACGCTCCGCGTGGGAATGCATCACTGGACGCTCCGCGTCCGCTGTTCAGGATGCGACGCGGAGCGTCGCCGGCTGCATTCCCACGCAGAGCGTGGGAACGATCATCAGAGCGAAGCCAGTTCGGTTTCAGCCTCAACAGCCTTCGCCGCCTTCAACTGGCACATCTGCTCGCAACCCCACAACACCCGTTCCGGCGTCGCCGGAGCGTCGATCTTCGGTTGATGCTTGTAGTCACCCAGGCTCGCCACGGCGTCTTTGATCGCACACCACGCGGCGATGCCGAGCATGAACGGCGGCTCACCCACGGCCTTGGAATGGAACACCGTGTCTTCCGGGTTCTTGCGGTTTTCCACCAGCTTCACCCGCAGGTCCAGCGGCATGTCCGCCACGGCCGGGATCTTGTAACTGGCCGGGCCGTTGGTCATCAGCTTGCCCTTGTTGTTCCACACCAGCTCTTCCATGGTCAGCCAACCCATGCCCTGGATGAAACCACCCTCGACCTGACCAATGTCGATGGCCGGGTTCAACGACGCGCCGACGTCGTGGAGGATGTCGGTGCGCAGCATCTTGTATTCGCCGGTGAGGGTGTCCACCAGCACTTCGCAGCACGCCGCACCGAAGGCGAAGTAGTAGAACGGACGGCCACGGGCCTGGCTGCGGTCATAGTAGATTTTCGGCGTCTTGTAGAAGCCGGTGCTCGATAGAGATACCTGGGCGAAATAGGCCTGCTGTATCAACGCTTCGAAAGTCAGGATGTGGTCGCGAACCCGCACGTGGCCGTTGTGGAATTCGACGTCCTCTTCGCTGACCTTGTATTGGCGGGCGGCGAATTCCACCAGGCGCTGCTTGATGGTTTCGGCGGCGTTCTGCGCGGCTTTGCCGTTCAGGTCGGCGCCACTGGACGCTGCGGTCGGCGAGGTGTTCGGTACCTTGTCAGTGTTGGTCGCAGTGATTTGCACGCGGTCCATTTCCACCTGGAACACTTCGGCCACGACCTGCGCGACCTTGGTGTTCAAGCCCTGGCCCATTTCGGTGCCACCGTGGTTCAAATGGATGCTTCCGTCGGTGTAGACGTGCACCAGGGCGCCGGCCTGGTTGAGGAAGCTGGCGGTGAAGGAAATGCCGAATTTCACCGGGGTCAGCGCCAGGCCTTTTTTCAGGATCGGGCTGTTGGCGTTGTAGCGACGGATCGCTTCGCGGCGCTCGGCGTACTGGCTGCTTTCTTCCAGTTCGGCGGTCATTTCCTCGAGCATGTTGTGCTCGACGGTCTGGTAGTAATGGGTGACGTTGCGCTCGGTCTTGCCGTAGTAGTTGGCTTTGCGCACGGCCAGCGGATCGAGGGCCAGATGCCGGGCGATGGCGTCCATCACTTCTTCGATGGCGACCATGCCTTGCGGGCCGCCGAAACCACGGTAAGCAGTGTTCGACGCGGTATTGGTCTTGCAGCGGTGACCGTTGATGGTCGCATCACCCAGGTAATACGAGTTGTCGGAGTGGAACATCGCTCGGTCGACGATCGAGGCCGACAGATCTGGCGAGCAACCGCAGTTGCCGGCCAGTTCCAGGGCGATGCCGTGCAGGCGGCCGGTGCTGTCGAAGCCGACGTCGTACTCGACATAGAACGGGTGACGCTTGCCGGTCATCAGCATGTCTTCGACGCGCGGCAGGCGCATCTTGGTCGGCTGGCCGGTCAGGTGCGCGATCACCGCGCACAGGCACGCCGGGCTCGCCGCCTGGGTTTCCTTGCCGCCGAAACCACCGCCCATGCGGCGCATGTCGACGACGATCTTGTTCATCGACACGTCCAGCACTTCAGCCACCAGCTTCTGCACTTCCGTGGGGTTTTGCGTGGAGCAGTAGACGATCATGCCGCCGTCTTCGGTCGGCATCACCGAAGAGATCTGGGTTTCCAGATAGAAATGCTCCTGGCCGCCGATGTGCAGCGTGCCCTGGATGCGATGTTCGGCGGTGGCCAGCGCCGTGGCTGAATCGCCGCGCTGATGGGTGTGGCTGTCGAGCACGAAGTGGCGTTTGCGCAGGGCTTCGACCACGTCAAGCACGGGTTCCAGGTCTTCGTATTCGATGATTGCGGCCATCGCTGCCTTGCGGGCGGTTTCCAGATCCTTGGCGGCCACGGCCAGCACCGGCTGCCCGACGAACTGCACGTCATCAATGGCCAGGAGCGGATCACCGGGCAACAGTGGGCCGATGTCTTTCAGGCCTGGTACGTCTTCGTGGGTGATGGCGATGCGCACGCCCTCGAAGGCGTAGCAAGGCTGGGTGTCGATGCTGATGATCTTCGCGTGGGCGCGGTCCGACAGGCGCGCGTAAACGTGCAACTGGTTGGGAAACTCCAAGCGATCATCGATGTACTGCGCTTCACCGGACACATGCTTGGCCGCGCTGTCGTGCTTGACGCTGCGACCGACACCGGTGGTCAGGTCCTTGGCGAACAGTTCAGCCAGTTCGGCCTGGGTCTTCTCTACGGCGTGATGATTAGACATAAGCGGTCACCCGAGTCTCGATGTGCGGTGTTTGCAGTTCGATGAAGTATTTGCGCAGCAGGTTTTGCGCGCTGAGCAGGCGATATTCCTTGCTGGCGCGAAAATCCGAGAGCGGTGTGAAGTCTTCGGCCAGTGCGGTGCAGGCGCGTTCGATGGTGGCATGGTTGAACGGCGAGCCGAGCAGCGCCGCTTCACAGGCTGCGGCACGTTTCGGAATGGCCGCCATGCCGCCGAACGCGACGCGTGCTTGCGCGACGATGCCGTTTTCCAGGCGAATGTTGAAGGCGGCGCACACGGCAGAGATGTCGTCGTCCAGGCGCTTGGAGACTTTGTAGGCGCGGAACAGATTCTCGACGCTGGCGCGGGGCACGATGATCTTCTCGATGAACTCGCTTTCCTGACGCGCGGTCACGCGGTAATCGATGAAGTAGTCCTCCAGCGCCAGGGTACGGCGGGTTTCGCCTTTGCACAGAACGATTTGCGCGCCGAGGGCGATCAACAGCGGAGGCGAATCGCCGATGGGCGAGGCATTGCCGATGTTGCCGCCCAGCGTGCCCTGGTTGCGGATCTGCAAGGACGCGAAACGCTGCAGCAGTTCGCCGAAATCCGGGTATTCAGCCTTCAAGGCTTCATAGCAATCGGAGAGGGCGGTGGCGGCACCGATTTCCAGGCGGTCGTCGAAACGCTCGATGCGCTTCATTTCGGCGACGTTGCCGACATAGATCATCACCGGCAGGGTGCGGTGGAACTGCGTGACTTCCAGCGCCAGGTCCGTACCGCCGGCCAGCAGGCGGGCCTGCGGGTAAGCGTCGTAGAGATCGGCCAGGTCGGCCACGGTCAGCGGCACCAGGCAGCGTTTGTCGCCGCTGTTGAGTTCGCCGATGTCGGTCGGTGCAATGGCTTTCAAGCGGGCAATGGTGTCCGCTTCACGCGCATCGAACTGATCCGGTTGTTTACCGCAGCAGGATTGTTCGGCGGCTTCGAGAATCGGCCGATAGCCGGTGCAACGGCAGAGGTTGCCGGCCAGGGCTTCGTGGGCTTTGTGGGAATCGGGCGCTTCGCTGTTCTTTTGCAGGGCGAACAACGACATCACGAAGCCCGGTGTGCAGAAGCCGCACTGTGAGCCGTGGCACTCGACCATGGCTTTCTGCACGCTGTGCAGTTCACCTTTGTGCTTGAGGTCTTCAACGCTGATGAGTTGTTTGCCATGCAGTGACGAAACGAACGTCAGGCAGGAGTTGAGGCTGCGATAACGGATGTGTTCGCGACCGGTGTCATCCGTCTGCAATTCGCCGACCACCACGGTGCACGCGCCGCAGTCACCGCTGGCGCAGCCTTCTTTGGTGCCGGGCTTGCCCACATGGTCGCGCAAATAGTTGAGCACGGTCAGGTTCGGGTCCAGGGCGTGCTCGCTACGGAGTTCCTGGTTTAGTAAAAACTGGATCACGGAAGGCCTCGCAGACTCATTATTGTTGTTAACCGATGTGACCGAATTTAGCAGGTCTGACTTTTCGGTCAATGATTTTCTGACTTAAAGGTCAGGAAAATGCATTTTGTCGACTCACAACTGTTTCTTCATTATTGACCCTCGCAGGCCAGCCTGCTTTTTGCTTGAATCGTGCCAAAACCCCCGCCAGGGCTGTGCGCCATGACGTATCAATTGCGCTACACTGCGCCGCTTGTGCAGATCGAACAGTTTGAAGGACAACCATGACGTTCAAGGCGCCGGACAGCCTCGCCGAGCAAATCGCTCACCACCTCGCCGAACGCATCATTCGCGGCGAAATGAAGCCCGGAGAGCGCATCCAGGAACAGAAGGTCACGCTGGCACTCAATGTCAGCCGCGGCTCGGTCCGTGAGGCCTTGCTGATCCTTGAGCGTCGCCACCTGATTGCGATCCTGCCGCGACGTGGCGCCCACGTGACCGAGCTCACCGCGCACAAGGTACGGAGCCTGTGCACGCTGATGGGCGAGATGTACATCCTGCTCGCCAATGCCGTGGCCACCGGCTGGAAAGTCCAGGCCGACCTGGCGCCGTTCGTGCAGATTCAGCAGCGGCTTACCGCCAGCTACGAACGCCAGGACATCCATACCTTCGTCGATGAAAGCTTCAATGTGATGCGCGCCACGTATTCGTTCGCCAACAATCCGTATTTGCAGGAAACCGTCGAGAATCTGCAGCCGGCCATGAGCCGTGCCTATTTCCTTGCCCTGGATCAGCGCAAGGCCTCGATGAGCGAATATCTGGAGCTGTTCGAGCGTCTGCTCGCGGCGGTGATTGCCCGGGACTACGCTCAGATCCGCGAAGTGCTGATCGCCTACGGCCAGCGCAGCTGCGATCTGGTGATCTCCGCCCTGACGGACGCCTGATCTTGCGGCTCAAATGCATCAAGCTGGCGGGGTTCAAATCCTTCGTCGATCCGACCACGGTGAACTTCCCCAGCAACATGGCGGCGGTGGTCGGACCCAATGGTTGCGGCAAGTCGAACATCATCGACGCCGTGCGTTGGGTGATGGGCGAGAGTTCGGCCAAGAACCTGCGTGGCGAGTCGATGACCGACGTCATCTTCAACGGCTCCACCAGCCGCAAGCCGGTGAGCCAGGCGAGCATCGAGCTGGTGTTCGATAACTCCGACGGTACATTGCTCGGCGAATACGCCGCTTATGCGGAAATTTCCATTCGTCGCAAAGTGACCCGCGACAGCCAGACCACCTATTACCTCAACGGCACCAAATGCCGTCGCCGCGACATCACTGACATCTTCCTCGGCACCGGCCTCGGCCCGCGCAGCTACTCGATCATCGAGCAGGGGATGATCTCCAAGCTGATCGAGTCCAAGCCCGAAGACCTGCGAAACTTCATCGAAGAAGCCGCGGGCATTTCCAAGTACAAGGAGCGCCGGCGCGAGACCGAAAACCGCATCCGCCGCACCCACGAAAACCTCGAACGCCTGACTGACCTGCGTGAAGAGCTGACGCGTCAGCTGGAACGCTTGCACCGCCAGGCCGAGGCGGCCAAGAAATATCAGGAATGCAAAAGCGAGGAGCGTCAGCTCAAGGCGCAGTTGTCGGCACTGCGCTGGCAGGACTTGAACGATCAGGTCGGTCAGCGCGAAGCGATCATCGGTACCCAGGAAATCAGTTTCGAAGCCTTGGTGGCCGAGCAGCGCAACGCCGATGCCAGCATCGAGCGCTTGCGCGATGGTCATCACGAGCTCTCTGAACGCTTCAATCTGGTGCAGGGACGCTTCTATTCGGTCGGCGGCGACATCGCTCGGGTCGAGCAGAGCATTCAGCACGGCCAGCAGCGTTTGCGTCAGTTGCAGGACGACTTGAAAGAAGCCGAGCGCGCGCGGCTGGAAACCGAATCTCACCTGGGGCACGACCGCACGTTGCTGTTGACCCTCGGCGAAGAGCTCGACATGCTCACGCCGGAACAGGAAGTTACCAGCGCCGCCGCCGAAGAGGCCGCCGCGGCACTGGAAGAATCCGAAACGACCATGCACGGCTGGCAGGAGCAGTGGGACACGTTCAATCTCAGCGCCGCCGAACCGCGCCGTCAGGCTGAAGTGCAGCAGTCGCGGATCCAGCAACTGGAAACCAGTCTGGAGCGCTTGGCAGATCGTCAGAAACGTCTTGGCGAAGAACGCGCGTTGCTCTCGGCAGACCCGGAAGACGCAGCGATCATGGCGCTCAGCGAACAGCTCGCTGAATCCGAGGCGACCCTCGAGGATTTGCAGACCAGTGAAGAAGCCCAGGTCGAAAAACTCGAGCAACTGCGTCAGCAATTGCAACAAACGCTGACGGCGCAGCAACAGGCCCAGGGCGACCTGCAGCGGCTCAATGGGCGTCTGGCGTCGCTGGAAGCCTTGCAACAAGCCGCGCTCGATCCCGGCACCGGCACCGCCGAATGGCTGCGCGAGCAGCACCTCGCGGATCGCCCGCGTCTGGCCGAAGGCCTGAAGGTCGAAGCAGGTTGGGAGCTTGCGGTGGAAACCGTCCTGGGCGCCGACTTGCAGGCCGTGCTGGTGGATGACTTCAATGATTTTGATCTGGCCGGGTTTGCCCAGGGCGATTTGCGCTTGCTCAGCCCCGCTGGCGACGGCGTGCGGGTGCCGGGCAGCCTGCTCGACAAGGTCGAGGCACAGATTGATCTGTCGCCTTGGTTGGGGCAGGTCAAACCGGTTGAAAATCTTGAGCAGGCGCTGACCTTGCGCGGGCAGTTGGGCGTTGGCCAAAGCCTGATCAGTCGCGACGGCTTCTGGGTTGGCCGGCATTTCCTGCGGGTGCGCCGGGCCAGCGAAGCAGAAAGCGGTGTGTTGGCCCGTGGCCAGGAAATCCAGGCGCTTGGCCTTGAGCGTGAAGAGCGCGAAGCCGCCGTCGAAAACCTCGAAAGCCAGTTGCAGAACCTGCGCGCGCAACAGCGCCAGCAGGAGAACGGCCGTGAACATTTGCGCCGTTTGCTGCAAGACGAAGCCCGTCAGCAGGGTGAATTGAAAGCCCAATTGTCGGCCGGTAAGGCCAAGGCCGAACAGTTGAGCCTGCGCCGCACTCGCCTCGACGAAGAGCTCATTGAGCTGGACGAACAGCGTGCGTTGGAACACGAAAACATCGGCGAAGCGCGTCTGCAGTTGCAGGAAGCTCTGGACAGCATGGCGCTGGACACCGAGCAGCGCGAATTACTGCTGGCCCAGCGCGACAGTCTGCGCGAACGCCTTGACCGGGTGCGCCAGGAAGCGCGGCAGCACAAGGATCACGCCCATCAACTGGCGGTGCGGTTGGGCTCGCTGAAGGCTCAGCACGATTCGACGCGACAGGCGCTCGAGCGCCTGGAAATGCAGTCTGAACGCCTGACCGAAAAGCGCGAGCAATTGAGCCTCAATCTGGAGGAGGGCGAGGCACCGCTGGAAGAGCTGCGTTTGAAACTTGAGGAATTGCTCGACAAACGCATGACCGTCGACGAAGAGCTCAAGACCGCACAGATCGCCTTGGAAGATGCCGATCGTGAACTGCGTGATGCGGAAAAACGCCGCAACCAGGCTGAGCAGCAATCACAGCTGATCCGCGGTCAACTCGAACAGCAACGCATGGAATGGCAGGCGTTGACCGTGCGCCGTAAGGCTTTGCAGGATCAGTTGCTGGAGGACGGCTACGATCTGCAC
The DNA here is from genome assembly GCF_004321495.1 of Pseudomonas sp. Sample_10. Lineage (NCBI taxonomy): Bacteria > Pseudomonadati > Pseudomonadota > Gammaproteobacteria > Pseudomonadales > Pseudomonadaceae > Pseudomonas > Pseudomonas sp. Sample_10. Next base: position 26,816 of record NZ_RCOE01000195.1, on the reverse strand, counting down.
GGCGTACTCGCCACGCTGACAGCCGAAGCCAGCGAGAAAGCTGCCGAGGAAGAGCTCGAACGCATTGCGGCGCGGATTGCGCGCCTCGGTGCGATCAACCTGGCGGCCATCGACGAATACCAGCAACAATCGGAGCGTAAACGTTATCTGGATGCCCAGGACGCCGATCTGGTGGAAGCACTGGAGACCCTGGAAAACGTGATTCGCAAGATCGACAAGGAAACCCGAAACCGTTTCAAGGATACCTTTGATCAGATCAATGGCGGTTTACAGGCGCTTTTCCCAAAAGTTTTCGGTGGCGGTCGCGCGTATTTGGAACTGACGGGCGAAGATCTACTCGATACAGGGGTAACGATCATGGCGCAGCCGCCAGGAAAGAAGAACAGCACCATCCATTTGCTCTCCGGTGGCGAAAAGGCCCTGACTGCATTGGCCCTGGTTTTTGCCATCTTCAAGTTGAACCCGGCGCCGTTCTGCATGCTCGATGAAGTTGACGCGCCATTGGATGACGCTAACGTTGGACGCTATGCAAGGCTGGTCAAAGAGATGTCGCAAACGGTGCAATTCATTTATATCACCCACAACAAGATCGCCATGGAAATGGCCGAACAACTGATGGGGGTGACGATGCATGAGCCCGGTTGTTCGCGTCTGGTGGCCGTGGATGTCGAGGAGGCGATGGCAATGGTGGATGCCTGAGTTGTATCTGTAAGACAGGTACTACAGGGTTATCGGACTTTTTTGCTTGCGTTGACTTGCTGGCTAATCGACATATTCGCGCTAGCCACAGTGACAGACGGTGTAAAGTTGCCTTTGGTCGTGCTAGTTTAATGTCAATTTTTCGTATACGTGGGCAAAACGCCTGTCAGAACATAGAGTTGGCGCCACGTTTTAAAGCGGTTTGCAGCTTGTAAACCCCTTATTTTTCAGCATTTTTTATAGAGGCACGGGATTACATGGAAATCGGTCTGCGCGAGTGGCTGATCGTCATCGGCATTATTGTCATTGCCGGTATTCTTTTTGATGGCTGGCGCCGGATGCGCGGCGGCAAGGGAAAATTGAAATTCCGTCTTGATCGAAGTCTGTCCAATCTTCCGGACGAAGACACCAGCGCCGAGTTGTTGGGTCCGCCCCGTGTGCTGGATTCCCACAAGGAACCGCAACTGGACGAACACGACTTGCCTTCGGTGAGCATGCCGGCACGTGAACCGCGTGAGTCGGGCTCCAAACGCGGCAAGCGTAGTCATGGCGAGCCGGCTCAGGGCGACATGAACCTCAGCCTGGATCTGGACGGCGGACCGAGCTTCAGCAGTCGTGACGACGATTTTCCGGATGACACCAAACCCTCTCCATCGGTCAGCGAGAAAGAGCAGCCCCAGGCTGAAGAAGTGCTGGTGATCAGTGTCATTTGCCGCGACGCAGCAGGTTTCAAAGGACCGGCGTTGTTGCAGAACATCCTCGAAAGCGGCCTGCGTTTTGGCGAGATGGACATCTTCCATCGTCACGAAAGCATGGCGGGCAACGGCGAGGTGCTGTTCTCCATGGCCAACGCGGTCAAGCCAGGTGTGTTCGATCTGGACGACATCGACCACTTCAGCACTCCGGCGGTAAGTTTCTTCCTCGGATTGCCAGGCCCGCGTCATCCCAAGCAAGCCTTTGACGTGATGGTGGCTGCAGCGCGCAAACTGTCGCAAGAGCTGAACGGCGAATTGAAAGACGATCAGCGCAGCGTGCTGACCGCCCAGACGATCGAGCATTATCGTCAGCGTATCGTCGAGTTCGAGCGCCGCGCCCTGACCCAGAAGCGCTGATATTGAATGGACGGGGCAGGCTTCTGTGACACAGGAGCTTGTTGTGGAGAGGGAGCAAGCTCCCTCGCCACAATGTCCATAGCCTTGAGCTACTGTACTTAGAAAATTGAGCAGCCTCGGCTGCTCTTTTGCTTTATGAGAGAACACCCATGACTGCCGCCAAAAACCGCATTCTAGAGCTGCGTACCGAGCTGGATCAGCACAACTATCGCTATCACGTGCTGGACGAGCCGAGCATTCCGGACGCCGAGTACGATCGGTTGTTTCACGAGCTCAAGGACCTGGAAGCCGCTCATCCAGAGCTGGTGACCAGTGACTCGCCAACCCAGCGAGTGGGCAGCGCGGCGTTGTCGGCATTCACTCAGGTGCGCCATGAAGTGCCGATGCTCAGCCTTGGCAACGCGTTCGAAGAAACCGACATGCGCGAGTTCGATCGACGGGTCACCGAGGGTCTGGATCTGCCGGTTGGCGATCTGTTCGGTGGCGGCGCGGCGGTGGAGTACAGCTGCGAACCCAAACTCGATGGCCTGGCGGTGAGCCTTCTGTATCAGGACGGCGTACTGGTGCGTGGTGCCACGCGCGGCGACGGCACCACTGGCGAAGACATCAGTGTCAACGTGCGCACTGTGCGCAACATTCCGCTGAAGTTGCACGGCACTGGGTGGCCGGCGACGCTGGAAGTGCGCGGTGAAGTGTTCATGTCCAAGGCCGGGTTCGAGCGGCTTAACGCCACGCAACTGGAGGTGGGCGGCAAGACTTTCGCCAACCCGCGCAACGCGGCGGCGGGCAGTCTGCGACAGCTGGATTCGAAAATCACCGCCAACCGGCCACTGGAGTTCTGCTGCTACGGCATTGGCCAGGTGTCGGCGGACATTGCCGATACACACATCGGCAATCTGCAACAGCTCAAGGTCTGGGGCTTGCCGATCAGCCATGAGCTGAAGCGGGCGAACGGGATCGATGAGTGCCTGGCGTATTACCGCGATATCGGTGAGCGTCGCAATGCGTTGCCTTATGAAATCGACGGTGTGGTGTTCAAGGTCAATAGCATCGCTTCACAGCGGGAACTGGGTTTCCGCGCCCGCGAACCGCGCTGGGCCATCGCCCATAAATTCCCGGCCATGGAAGAACTCACCGAGTTGCTCGACGTGGAATTCCAGGTCGGTCGTACCGGCGCCGTGACGCCGGTGGCGCGACTGAAACCGGTCAAGGTTGCCGGCGTCACCGTCGCCAACGCGACGCTGCACAACATGGATGAAGTGGCACGCCTGGGGTTGATGATCGGTGATACGGTGATCATCCGCCGAGCGGGTGATGTGATTCCGCAAGTGGTGCAGGTAGTGCTCGAACGCCGTCCGGATAACGCCCGGCCGGTGCAGATTCCCGAGCAATGCCCGGTCTGTGGTTCCCACGTCGAGCGTACGCAACTGGTCAAGCGCAGCAAGGGCCGCGAGACAGTCAGCGAAGGCGCGGTGTACCGCTGCGTCGGTCGACTGGCCTGTGGCGCGCAACTCAAGCAGGCGATCATCCACTTCGTCTCGCGACGGGCGATGGACATCGAGGGTTTGGGCGACAAGAGTGTCGAGCAACTGGTGGACGAAGGGTTGGTCAGTTCACCGGCCGATCTGTATGCCCTGAAGTTCGACGACATCGTCGATCTGGAAGGCTTTGCCGAGGTGTCGAGCAACAAACTGCTCAGTGCCATCACCGACAGCAAGACGCCGGGGCTGGCGCGGTTCATCTATGCCCTCGGGATTCCCGATGTCGGCGAAGAGACGGCCAAGGTCCTGGCGCGTTCCCTCGGTTCGTTGGAGCGGGTGCAGCAGGCATTGCCACAAGTGCTCACGTATTTGCCGGATGTCGGGCTGGAAGTGGCCCACGAGATCCACAGCTTCTTCGAGGATGCCCATAACCGGCAAGTGATCACAGCTTTGCTCAAGCACGGGCTGCAGATCCAGGATCAGGGCGAACTCGGCGCCGAGTTCGCCGCCAGCACCACCCTGGGCGGTTTCCTCGACAAGCTGCACATTCCTTCGGTGGGGCCGGGCGGGGCGCAGAAACTGGCCGAGAAATTCGGCTCGCTGCAAGCGGTCATCGGTGCCGATTGGCTGGATATGCGTCAGGCGTTGCCGGAGAAGCAGGCCAATTCGGTTCGGGAGTTTTTTACCATCGAGGCAAATCGTCGACTCGCCGAAGCGGCTGAAAAACAGCTGGCCGATTTCGGCATGCACTGGCGCAGCGAAAAGAAAATCGTCGAAGGCCTGCCATTGGCTGGGCAAACCTGGGTGCTCACCGGCTCGCTGGAGCTGATGAGTCGCGATGTGGCCAAGGACAAACTCGAAAGCCTTGGTGCCAAGGTGGCGGGTTCCGTGTCCGCCAAGACCCATTGCGTAGTGGCGGGGCCGGGCGCCGGTTCGAAGTTGACCAAGGCCAATGAGCTGGGCTTGAAGGTGCTGGATGAAGAGGCGTTTGTTGAAACATTGCGCGGGTTCGGCAAGGTGGACTGAGCAGCAATATAAACTGTAGGGGCCGTCCCGCCGCCGCGCTGTGATCGTTCCCACGCTCCGCGTGGGAATGCCCCAGCGGACGCTCCGCGTTCGGGCGCTGAAGGGTGGGGCGCGGAGTGTCCTGGCCTGAGTTCCCACGCAGAGCGTGGGAACGATCCAGTGTCCGCAATGATCTAGTCTTGGCAAGCCCCAGGGAGAGATCGCCATGTACCGCTTCTTCGAACAGCTCAGCTCACGCATCGCGGCGCCCTTCATGGGGGAGAGTTCGCGCAACAGCAAGATCTGGCCGTGTCGATGCGGGCAGTCGCTGTTCTTTCGCAATAGCCAGTGCCTGGCCTGTTCGGCGGCGCTGGGCTATCAGCCGCAGGAGAGCCGTCTGTCATCGTTGCAGCCCGCCGATCAGCCGGATAGCTGGTGGCTTGATGCCGATCCCGCAGCCGGTTTGTTTCGTCGTTGCGCCAACCTTGATTCCCCGGCAGCGTGCAATTGGCTGCTGCCTGCCAATGACCACGATGTGTTGTGCATCGCGTGTAGCCTGAATCGCACCATTCCCGATTTATCGATAGCCGAAAACCATGAGCGCTGGCGCAAGATGGAAACCGCCAAGCGGCGGCTGGTCGCGCAATTGGTCAGCCTGGGGTTGCAGGTGATACCCAAGACGGTCGATGAAGAAACCGGTCTGGCCTTCGATTTCATTGGCGTCGACCTCGAAGGCAAGTCGCCCACCACCGGTCACGCCAATGGCCTGATCACCCTCGACATCGAAGAAGCTGACGATGCTCATCGCGAGCAGATGCGGGTACAGCTACACGAACCCTATCGCACATTGCTCGGGCATTTTCGTCACGAAGTCGGGCATTACTACTGGGACCGTCTGATCGCCAATAGTGATTGGCTGCAAGCGTTCCGCGGCTTGTTCGGTGATGAGCGTGCCAGCTACACCGACGCCCTTGAACGACATTATCAGCAGGGCGCACCGCTTGATTGGCAGCAATCCTGTGTCAGTGCCTATGCCACCATGCATCCTTGGGAGGACTGGGCTGAAACCTGGGCGCATTACCTGCACATGATGGATGCAGTCGATACGGCACTGGGGTTCGGCATGAGTGCGCGGGAAATGGACCTCGATTATCAGCCGTTTCCGATCGATACCCTTTACGATCCGCAGCATCCCGGTGGGGCGGCGTTTCTCTCTTTCGTCAATGCCTGGATCGAACTGGCCGGCATGCTCAATGAACTGTCGCGCAGCATGGGCCAGCCGGATTTTTACCCTTTCGTGCTGCCGCCGACGGTGATCGCCAAGCTGCACTTCATTCATCTGGTCATCCAGGGCGAGGGCGGCAGGGCGGACGAAGTGGTGCAGGACCTGTAGAGCGAGCAGGCTCGCGCCTGCATAAGCCGATTTTCACCATTCGCGCATGTCTTTGACCGGCCTCATATTTTTAATCCGCCGCAACGGTTGTAACTTCGTCTGAGATAGGTACAATGGCGCGGCTCGCCGTCAGGTGAGCGTCGTTATGGTGACCCCATCGGTCCCCCCGCAACGATTACCCGTGAACCTGGTCAGATCCGGAAGGAAGCAGCCACAGCGGGAACATTGTGTGCCGGGGTGTGGCTGGTGGGGTTGCCTCCATAACGCAGCGCGAATCCTCTGTCGCGTTATCCTGTTCAAATACATTCACTGTGCTGCCATGGATTTTGTCCATAGCGGTTTTTTGTCGTTTTCGATTTGGCTGACGCTGTAAAAACATCAGATGATTTGCATCATACTGCGCCATGATCGATCACCTTGCCTTGCAATATGCGATGCATCTCGTAGAATCGCCGCCGGAAACCGGCACTTGGTGACCGGTTCCCGGAAGATCGATCAAGACAACAAAGCCGACATGGCGTCTACTCACAGGGTTGCGTGAGTCCTTTAGCAGCGCTGATATTGCGCGAATGATCCGCGCTAATTTGCTGCTCCACCGCCGCCAATGTAAGCAACAGCGAGTCTGACTCATGGATGAGAAGTACCGCAGGGCCGTGGATGCCGCCGCGATTTTTTCCGAGACCGATCTGACCGGCCGGATAACCCACGTCAACGACCAATTTTGCGCCATTTCCGGGTATAGCCGGGAAGAACTGCTGGGGCAAAATCATCGGCTGCTCAATTCCGGCACCCATTCGACCGAGTTTTTCGCCGGCATGTGGCGCACCATCGCCATGGGCAATGTGTGGAAAGGCGAAATCTGCAATCGCGCCAAAAATGGCAGCCTGTATTGGGTAGAAAGCACGATGGTGCCGGTCCTCGATGAAGACACCGGTCGGGTCGAGCGTTATTTGTCGATCCGCTTCGATATCAGCGAGAAGCGCCAACTGCTGCATACCCTGCAATGGCGGGTTGGGCACGATGTGTTGACGGGACTGCCCAATCGCGCGTTTCTGTCGGACCTGCTTGATCAGGCGCTGGAGTTTTCGCGACAGGAAAACACTCCGCTGGCGGTGTGCATGCTCGACCTCGACGGTTTCAAGGCTGTCAACGATGGTTACGGGCATGCCAGCGGCGATCTTTTGCTGGTTGAAGTGGCCAAACGATTGCGCGGTATCGTCCGTGCCGAAGATGTCGTGGCGCGGCTGGCGGGTGACGAGTTTGTCCTGGTGTTGCGTTACGTGCGCGATCTGCCGGAATTGAATGCGGCATTGAATCGGGTGCTGGGCACGATCTCGGCGCCATACACATTGCGCGGTAAGGAAATCAATGTGTATGCCAGTATCGGCGTCACGCTGTATCCCCATGACAATGCCGATGCCGAAACCCTGTTGCGTCATGCCGATCAAGCCATGTACGTGGCCAAGCAAAGCGGGCGCAAGCGTTTTCATTTGTTCGATGTGTCCCGGGATCGGGAGGTCAAGGCTACTCACCAGACCGTCGAGCGGGTGCGCCAGGCACTGATCAATCATGAATTACGTCTGCACTTCCAGCCCAAGGTCAACATGCGACGCGGCGAGGTTGTCGGCTTCGAGGCATTGCTGCGCTGGAAGCACCCGCAAAACGGCATGATGACTGCCCGGGAGTTTTTGCCTTTGGTCGAGGAAACGGATCTGATCGTCGACATTGGTGAGTGGGTGATGGATCAGGTGCTGTTGCAGCTGGAGGTCTGGCAGCTGCAGGGGTATGACTGGCCGGTCAGCGTGAACATCGCGGCGCGGCATTTCCAGCGCGCGGATTTTGTCGGCCGGCTTGAAAGCGCGTTGGCCCGGCATGGGCGAGTGCCTGCGCAAAGACTGGATCTGGAAATCGTCGAGTCGGTGGCCATCGAGAATATTCAGCACGTCAGCGCCTGCTTGCAGGCCTGTCAGGCGCTGGGCGTGCAGTTTTCGTTGGGTGATTTCGGCACCGGTTTCTCATCCTTCAGCTACCTCAAACGGTTGCACACACAAACGATCAAGATCGATAAATCGTTTGTCAGGGATATCCTGCATGACGGTGACGATCTGGCCCTGACCACTGCAGTAATCAGCCTGGCGAAGGCATTTGGTCGACAGGTGATTGCCGAGGGGCTGGAAAGTGTCGAACACGGTGAGTTACTGCTGCGGCTGGGGTGCGAGGTGGCGCAGGGGTATTTCATTGCGCGCCCCATGCCGGCCACCGACGTGCCGGGCTGGGTGGCAGGCTACGTCGCACCGTCGCAATGGCGGGCGCTGGCGCCTGCCGGCTAAGGCTTGCCTCCGATATAAAGCCGAATGATGTCATCGATTTCCCCGGACATTTTCATCCGCACCAACGTGCGCAGAATTCGCTGCACCGGCACGTCCGGGTCGTTGCGTACGTAGCAGCCGACACGCTGCTCCTGCAATACCGCCACACTCAGTAATTGTTGCTGTGGCAGCAGGCGCTGGTTGAACCAGTCCAGCGTCCATTGGTTGCTGACCGCGTAGCGGTTGCGTCCGGCCTGGAGTTTCTCCAGCACCTGTTCCTGATTGCGCGCGTCATCGCGGTGCAGGCGCTTTGCGTCGAACAGCGGTTGCAAAGTCGGGTAGCTATAGCCCAGAACCGTACCGATCGATTGTGGCGACAGACTCGCCGCGATGACCGGATCGGGTTGGGCGGGGCGGCTGATCAGCAGGTCAGGTTGCGTCCAGAGTGGAATGCTCCAGATGTAGTCGCCGGATTGATTGGGTAACCACGATTGTGCGGCATAGCAGCGGACATCGACCTCGCCGTGTTCCATCGCGTTTTGCACCCGGCCCCGGGGCAATACAACAAACCTGGCCGGTACGCCGACCTGGGTCGCAAGGCTGAGCATCACGTCATAAAGAATGCCTTGTGTGGGCCGGCCGTGCTCAAGCTGCACCATCGGCATCGCCCAGCTGTCGGGCACCACAAAGCGCAACGGCGCGTCCGCAGCCGCACTGTCCAGGCTGATCAACAGCAGTGCCCCCAAGGCCAACCGCATAAACGCTCCAACAATCACCGCAAATTGCAGCTTAACCAGATTAGACGAGCGCACCGGATGCATTTTTGCCCTTGCTCCGCTAGCATTAGCCGCTTCTGCTTCCTTCGCTGCGACGGTTTTCGATGAGTTATCAGGTTCTTGCACGTAAATGGCGTCCGCGCTCGTTCCGCGAAATGGTCGGCCAGACCCATGTGCTCAAGGCTCTGATCAATGCCTTGGACAGCCAGCGGCTGCACCACGCCTACTTGTTCACCGGTACGCGCGGGGTCGGCAAGACCACCATCGCGCGGATTATCGCCAAATGCCTGAACTGTGAAACAGGTATTACTTCATCGCCGTGTGGCGAGTGTTCGGTGTGCCGGGAGATCGATGAGGGCCGGTTTGTCGACCTGATCGAGATCGACGCCGCGAGCCGGACCAAGGTCGAGGATACACGCGAACTGCTCGACAACGTGCAGTACGCCCCGAGCCGCGGGCGCTTCAAGGTCTACCTGATCGACGAAGTGCACATGCTCTCCAGCCATTCCTTCAATGCGCTGCTCAAAACCCTTGAAGAGCCGCCACCCTACGTCAAGTTCATCCTGGCCACCACCGACCCGCAGAAACTTCCTGCAACGATTCTTTCGCGGTGCCTGCAGTTCTCCCTGAAGAACATGACCCCGGAACGGGTGGTCGAGCATTTGACCCACGTGCTCAGTGTCGAAAACGTGCCGTTCGAAGACGACGCGTTGTGGTTGCTGGGGCGTGCCGCCGATGGTTCGATGCGCGACGCCATGAGCCTGACCGACCAGGCGATTGCCTTCGGCGAGGGCAAGGTCATGGCCGCCGATGTGCGGGCGATGCTTGGAACTCTCGATCATGGTCAGGTCTACGACGTCCTGCATGCGTTGATCGAAGGTGACGCCAAGGCCTTGCTCGAAGCGGTCCGCCACTTGGCCGAACAAGGCCCGGACTGGAATGGCGTGCTGTCGGAAATTCTCAATGTGCTGCACCGTGTCGCCATCGCCCAGGCCCTGCCCGAAGGCGTCGACAATGGTCACGGCGACCGTGACCGGGTACTGGCTTTGGCGCAGGCGCTGCCGGCTGAGGATGTGCAGTTCTACTACCAGATGGGCCTGATCGGCCGCCGCGATTTGCCGCTGGCGCCGGATCCCCGCGGCGGGTTTGAAATGGTGCTGCTGCGGATGCTCGCGTTCCGACCGGCAGACACTGTGGATGCCCCGAGGCAACCGCTAAAGCCAGTGGGGATCAGCCAGGCCACAGTTGATTCCGCACATTCAGTGGCTGCCGCGCCGGTTGTTGCGCCGGTAGTCGCTGCGGCAGTGACACCGACACCCGTTGCGCCCATCGCGCCAGATGCAGATGCGGCTGCGGTTGTGGCTCCGGCACCAGAGCCCGAACCTGAGCCGGTTGCATCGGTTGTCGAGCCTGAGCCTGCGGTCGATGCGGCCGTGGTCGAAGATGTGGTCGATCTGCCGTGGAACGATCCGGTCGAGCCTGCTCCGGCTCAGCAGCCAGCGGTCGAGCCTGTACTGGAAACCACCAGCGAACAGCCCGAGTTGCCACCGATGCCGTTGCCGACGCCTGACAGTGTGGTGCCGGATGCGCCTGAATGGGCCGCTACGCCAATTCCGGAACCATCTGTGGCAGAGGTCGATGCCGCGACGCCAGGCATGGACATCGACGACGAGCCGCCGCTCGATGAGGACTACATCGAGCCGGACATGGATTCGGCTTACAGTTATCTCGACGAACTGGCCAGCGAGCATGCCGCCGAGCCCGCACCGGAACCCGAACCTGAGCCCGCAGCGGCACCGGCCACAGGCCTTGCCCTGCAGTGGCTGGAGCTGTTCCCTAAGCTGGCGATCTCCGGCATGACTGGCAGCATCGCTGCTAACTGCACGCTGATCGCCGTGGATGGCGACAACTGGCTGTTGCACCTGGACCCGGCTCACAGTGCCTTGTTCAATGCCACGCAACAGCGCCGGCTCAACGATGCCCTGAACCAGTATCACGGGCGCACCCTTACCCTGACCATGGAACTGATCAAGCCCGAGCAGGAAACCCCGGCCCAGGCGGCGTCCCGTCGTCGTGCCGACCGTCAGCGCGAGGCCGAGGAGTCGATCCACGGTGATCCGTTCATCCAGCAAATGATGCAGCAGTTCGGTGCAGTGATCCGTAACGATACTATTGAACCTGTCGAAGCTCTGGTCAGTCAGGGCTAATAACTGAGGGCGTTCGGCCGTCAGGGCCGGGCGCTGTTTTTATCCAAGTACTTTTGAGGTGATTCCCATGATGAAAGGTGGCATGGCCGGCCTGATGAAGCAGGCGCAGCAGATGCAGGAAAAAATGGCCAAGATGCAGGAAGAGCTGGCCAACGCCGAAGTCACCGGTAAAGCCGGTGGCGATATGGTCACCGTGGTGATGACCGGTCGTCATGACGTCAAGCGCGTGACCATTGACCCAAGCATGGTCGAAGGCCTGAGCGAAGACGATCGCGAGATGCTGGAGGCAGTGTTCGCCGCAGCCGTCAACGATGCGGTGCGCAAGATCGAAGCCAACAGCCAGGACAAGATGTCCGGCATGACCGCAGGCATGCAACTGCCGCCGGGCATGAAGCTGCCGTTCTGATTCGCCTTTGGGCGATAGATGAGCTACAAAAAATGCCAGGCATCGCGCCTGGCATTTTTGTTTTCGGCTTGTTTTCATGAGGTGTCTGGCAGGACTTCATCGCGGCAGAACTGAGATACATCGAACGCCATACCCGCACAAAGGTCTGCTCCCTATATCCCCCAACTCATTGATCAAAGGAGACGCTGACATGTCCGATCCCATGACGCTCAACCAACGTATCGTCCTGGCCTCACGCCCGGTAGGCGCACCGACGCCGGAAAACTTCCGTCTGGAGCGTGTCGCGCTGCCCGAGCTTGCCGACGGTCAGGTACTGCTCAAGACCCTTTACCTTTCGCTGGACCCTTACATGCGCGGACGCATGAGCGACGCTCCGTCCTACGCCGCCCCCGTGGAAATCGGCGACGTGATGACCGGTGGCGCTGTCAGCCGGGTCGAGCGCTCGCTCAATCCCAAGTTTCAGGAAGGCGATCTGGTGGTTGGCGCCACGGGTTGGCAAAGTCACAGCATCAATGACGGTCGCGGCATCATTCCAGTCCCGAACGGCTTGCCGAGCCCATCCATGGCCCTGGGGGTGTTGGGTATGCCCGGCATGACTGCTTACATGGGCTTGATGGATATCGGGCAGCCCAAGGCCGGTGAAACCCTGGTGGTTGCGGCGGCTTCCGGCGCGGTGGGGTCGGTGGTTGGCCAGGTGGCGAAGATCAAAGGCCTGCGCGTGGTCGGCGTGGCCGGCGGTGCGGACAAATGCCGCTATGTGGTCGAGGAGTTGGGCTTCGATGCCTGCATCGACCACAAGAGCGCGAGTTTCGCCGATGAACTGGCCCAGGCGTGTCCCGATGGCATCGATATCTACTACGAAAATGTCGGTGGCAAGGTGTTCGATGCTGTGGTGCCGTTGCTCAATCCCAAGGCGCGGATTCCGCTGTGTGGCCTGATTGCCTCGTACAATGCCAGCGAAGCGCCGAGCGGGCCGGATCGTCTGCCGCTGTTGCAGCGTACGCTGCTGACCAAGCGCGTACGCATTCAGGGTTTTATCGTGTTCGACGACTATGGCGATCGGCAGCCGGAATTCATCAGTGCGATGGCGCCGTGGGTGCGTGATGGCAAGGTGAAATTCCGTGAAGACGTAGTCGACGGCCTGGAGAACGCACCGCAAGCGTTCATCGGTCTGCTGGAAGGACGCAACTTCGGCAAACTGGTGGTGCGCGTTGCACAGGGCGCGTAATTGACAACGTGATTTGACGCTAATCAGAGGCGCGGGTATAAACCGCGTCTCGTTGTTTTGTCGGACTTTTTCCTCATGAGCTTCAGCCCCTTGATTCGCCAACTGATCGATGCCCTGCGAATTTTGCCAGGCGTAGGTCAGAAAACCGCCCAGCGCATGGCGTTGCAGTTGCTCGAACGTGATCGCAGTGGCGGATCGCGATTGGCGCTGGCCCTGAGTCAGGCCATGGAAGGGGTCGGTCATTGCCGTTTGTGCCGCACACTGACCGAGGATGACCTCTGTCCGCAATGCGCCGATACCCGCCGCGACGATACGCTGTTGTGCGTCGTGGAAGGGCCGATGGATGTCTACGCCGTGGAACAGACCGGTTTCCGCGGCCGCTACTTTGTACTTAAGGGGCATCTGTCGCCCCTTGATGGCCTGGGGCCGGAAGCCATCGGCATTCCGCAGTTGATGGCGCGGATCGAAGAGGCTGGCAGCTTTACCGAAGTCATTCTCGCGACCAATCCGACGGTAGAAGGCGAAGCCACGGCCCACTACATCGCACAGTTGCTCAGCAGCAAAGGCCTGATCGCCTCGCGTATCGCCCATGGCGTACCGCTGGGTGGCGAGCTGGAATTGGTGGATGGCGGGACGCTGGCGCATTCGTTTGCGGGGCGTAAGCCCATTGTCTTTTAGCGGCTCAAGCGACGTCTTCGCGGGCTAGCCGTGATCCTCCAGGACAAAACCGGTAGGAGCGAGGCTTGCCCGCGAAAGCCGCGCCCAGATCTCCCTGATATACACAATCCTGTTGAAAACCAAGCAAGCGCTCGGTTAACTTCGCTGAACCCTTCAGTGGAGTTCGCCGATGTCTGCCTTTCAGGAATACTTCGACCCCAGCCACCAATTGGTCCGCGACAGCGTCAGACGTTTCGTCGAGCGCGAGATTCTTCCGGACATCGACCAGTGGGAAGAAGCCGAAAGCTTTCCCCGTGAGCTTTATCTGAAGGCTGGTACGGCCGGGATTCTCGGCATTGGATACCCTGAGCGTTACGGTGGCAGTCACGAGGGCGACCTGTTCGCCAAGGTCGCCGCCAGCGAGGAACTGATGCGTTGCGGCTCCGGTGGCCTGGTGGCGGGGCTCGGTTCTCTGGACATCGGCCTGCCGCCCATACTCAAGTGGGCCACACCTGAAATCCGTGACCGAGTGGTGCCGCAGGTACTGGCCGGGGAAAAGATCAGCGCCTTGGCTGTCACCGAACCCGGCGGCGGCTCCGACGTCGCCAATCTGCAAACCCGCGCCGTGCGTGAGGGTGATGTTTACCGGGTCAGCGGCAGCAAAACCTTCATCACCAGCGGTGTCCGTGCCGATTACTACACCGTGGCCGTGCGTACCGGAGCGCCGGGTTTCGCCGGTATCAGCCTGTTGCTGATCGAGAAGGGCACTCCCGGTTTCACTGTGGGGCGGCAGTTGAAGAAAATGGGTTGGTGGGCGTCAGACACGGCCGAACTGTTCTTCGACGATTGCCGTGTACCTGTAGGCAATCTGATCGGCGCCGAGAACATGGGCTTCGCCTGCATCATGGGCAACTTTCAGAGCGAACGCCTGGCACTGGCCCTGATGGCCAACATGACCGCGCAACTGGCGCTCGAGGAAAGTCTGAAGTGGGCGCGGGCGCGTGAGGCTTTCGGCAAACCGATCGGCAAGTTCCAGGTGATCAAGCACCGCCTCGCCGAGATGGCCACGCAGCTTGAGGTTTCACGGGAGTTCACTTACCGGCAAGCAGCGAAAATGGCCGCGGGGCAGAGTGTGATCAAGGAGATTTCCATGGCCAAGAATTTTGCCACCGACACGGCGGATCGAATCACCACCGATGCGGTGCAGATTCTGGGCGGATTGGGTTACATGCGCGAAAGTCTGGTGGAGCGGCTGTATCGGGATAACCGGATTCTGTCGATTGGCGGCGGGACGCGCGAAGTGATGAACGAGATCATCAGCAAGCAGATGGGGTTATAGGCGGTCGTGTGGCCGATGACGCCATCGCTGGCAAGCCAGCTCCCACAGTGGTTTATGCCGTACAGACATCCTGTGCATGACGGTGAAACCTGTGGGAGCTGGCTTGCCAGTGATAGCGGTCTGACAGCCGCCGGTTATTTATCCGTCAGCGCAAACTGCGTCAGGCAGAAGGTCGGGATGCCCATGTCCTGCAATCGCTGCGAGCCACCCAGCTCTGGCAGATCAATGATCGCCGCCGCTTCATGCACCCGCGCACCCATGCGTCGAATCAGGTTCGCAGCGGCGATCAGGGTGCCGCCAGTGGCGATCAGGTCATCGAACATCACCACCGAATCGCCCTCGCACAGGCTGTCGGCATGTACTTCGAGAAACGCTTCGCCGTATTCGGTCGCGTAGCCCTCGGCCAATACGTCGGCAGGTAGCTTGCCTTGCTTGCGGAACAGCACCAGCGGCTTGTTCAGCTGGTAGGCCAGCACCGAACCGATCAGGAAACCCCGGGCATCCATCGCGCCGATGTGGGTGAAATCGGCCTCGACGTAACGATGGGCGAAGCTGTCCATCACCAGGCGCAGCGCCGTGGGCGACTGGAACAGCGGGGTGATGTCACGAAAGATCACGCCCGGCTTGGGAAAGTCGATCACGGGGCGGATGAGGGATTTGATGTCGAAGGAGTCGAAGACCATCGTCGGGTGTCCTGGCAGGCTGCAAACGACGCAGTATAACGGCGGCTGAACCGTTTCGCTCAGCCGCAACCGCTTGTTTCAGCTTTCCAGTGAACCGCCGGCCAGGGCGCACAGCTGGATCGGGTCGAGGATGCGGATTTCCTTGCCCTCGGCGGCAATCAGTTCGTTCTGCTGGAAACGCGTGAACACCCGCGACACGGTTTCCACCGCCAGACCCAGATAGTTGCCGATTTCGTTGCGCGACATGCTCAGGCGGAACTGGTTGGCCGAGAAACCCCTGGCACGGAAGCGTGCTGACAGGTTGACCAGGAACGTGGCAATGCGTTCGTCGGCGGTTTTTTTCGACAACAGCAACATCATCTGTTGATCGTCACGAATCTCGCGGCTCATCACACGCATCAATTGACGACGCAATTGCGGCAGTTGCAGGGCCAGTTCGTCGAGGCGCTCGAAGGGGATTTCACACACCGATGTGGTTTCCAGCGCCTGCGCCGATACCGGGTGTTTTTCGGTGTCCATGCCCGACAGGCCGACCAGTTCGCTCGGCAGGTGGAAACCGGTGAGCTGTTCTTCGCCGGCATCACTGAGGTTGAAGGTCTTGAGGGCTCCGGAGCGGACCGCGTAAACGGAGTCGAAAGTGTCGCCCTGACGGAACAGAAACTCGCCTTTTTTCAGTGGGCGGCCACGTTTGACGATTTCGTCCAACGCGTCCATATCTTCCAGATTCAGCGATAGCGGCAAACACAGCGGGGCCAGGCTGCAATCCTTGCAGTGGGCCTGGGTATGAGCGCGCAACTTAACTGGCTCGGACATTTCTTCAATCCTTGTGGGAAAACACACATAAGACGTAAGGGTAACTCACCCAAGGACATTGAGGCCAGTACGTGGCGGTTATGTCGCAGCGATTAGATCACTCTGGAAAACCGTTGGCGGCTGTGTTGTTCCAGGTAGGCATCGAACACCATGCACACCGAACGAACCAGCAAGCGCCCGGCCGGCAACACGGTAATTGCGTCGCTGTCGAACGCGATCAGGCCGTCTTGGGCCATGCGCTGCAACTGCGGCCAAAGTTCGCCGAAATAGCCCTGAAAATCGATGTTGAAGGCCTGTTCGATCTGGGCAAACTCCAGGCTGAAGTTACAGATCAATTGTTGTATCACTGCACGGCGCAAGCGGTCGTCGGCGTTGCACAACAGGCCGCGGCTGGTGGCCAGTTGCGAAGAGGCCAGGGCGTTCTGGTATTGATTCAGGTCGCTGCTGTTCTGGCAGTACAAGTCGCCGATCTGGCTGATCGCTGAGACGCCGAGACCGATCAAATCGCAATGGCCGTGGGTGGTGTAGCCCTGGAAATTGCGTTGCAGGGTCGATTCTTCCTGGGCGATCGCCAGTTCATCGTCGGGCAGTGCAAAGTGGTCCATGCCGATGTAACGGTAA
Organism: Pseudomonas sp. Sample_10; assembly: GCF_004321495.1. NCBI lineage: Bacteria > Pseudomonadati > Pseudomonadota > Gammaproteobacteria > Pseudomonadales > Pseudomonadaceae > Pseudomonas > Pseudomonas sp. Sample_10. The sequence continues at coordinate 10,087 of NZ_RCOE01000195.1, read as the reverse complement.
CCGGCGGCGGTCAATTGCTCGATGGTGCGCTGGAGCATTTCCAGTTTCTTGGCTGGCGTCGGCAGTTCATTACCGTTGATTCGCCGTTGCGGCATGAACCGTTCCGGCAGGTGCGCGTAGTTGAATACCGAGAGCCGGTCCGGTTGCAGGCTGATGACTTCCTCGACGGTGCGGGCGAAGTTTTCCGGTGTCTGCTTCGGCAAACCATAGATCAGGTCGATGTTGATCGAGCGAAACTGCAGGGTCCGGGCGGCGTCGATCACCGCGCGGGTTTCCTCCAGGCTTTGCAGGCGATTGACGGCGCGCTGCACGGCGGGGTCGAGATCTTGCAGGCCGATGCTGACCCGATTGAAGCCCAGTTCGCGCAACAACCCCATGGTCGACCAATCAGCCTCGCGGGGGTCGATTTCGATGCCGTAGTCGCCGGTATCATCGTCGAGCAGATTGAAGTGTTTGCGCAGGTGCGCCATCAATTGACGCAGCTCGTCATGGCTGAGAAAGGTTGGCGTGCCGCCACCGAAGTGCAGTTGCTCGACTTTTTGCGCCGGGTCGAGGTGGCAGGCGATCAGTTGGATTTCCTGCTCCAGGCGCTGCAAGTAGGGCAGTGCCCGGCCACGATCCTTGGTGATGACCTTGTTGCAGGCGCAGTAGTAGCAAATGTTCGCGCAGAACGGTACGTGCACATACAGCGACAACGGGCGCAGCGCCTTGCGGCTGTCGCGCAGGGCGTGGAACAGGTCGAAAGTGCCGATCTTGCTGTGGAATTGCACGGCAGTCGGATAGGAGGTATAGCGCGGTCCCGCCAGGTCATAACGGCGGATCAGATCGGTGTCCCAACGAATGGCGTCGAGCATCATGCGGGCATTCCCCCGGATAGTCTGGCAGTGCCGGCCAGTCTAGGGGCGGTGGTGTTGATGCATCTTGATTTGCATCAAGGATATCCGGGCTCCGATCGTTTTTGTGGCGAGGGAGCTTGCTCCCGCTGGACTGCGCAGCGGTCCCATTTTTTGGGCCGCTTCGCAGTCCAGCGGGAGCAAGCTCCCTCGCCACAATCAGTGCCCCATGAGCCAATGCTGGTGCGGTCCCGGCAAGGTCCAGATACCAAACAGCATGACCAGCAGCCCACCGGCCATGCGTATGCTGCGCTTGCGCAACAACGCGGTCACCCGTTCAGCCGCCAGCCCGGTGGCCAGCAGCACCGGCCACGTTCCCAGCCCGAATGCCAGCATCAATAAGGCACTGTCCAGGGCATTGCCCTGACTGGCCGACCACAGCAAGGTGCTGTAAACCAGGCCGCACGGCAGCCAGCCCCAGAGCGCGCCCAGCAGCAGCGCACGGGGAAGGCTCGACACCGGCAGCAGTGTGTTGGCAATCGGCTGGATATGCCGCCAGAGGCCACGACCGAGACTTTCAATGCGCGTCAGGCCGCTCCACCAGCCCGCCAGGTACAAACCCATCGCAATCAGCAACAACCCGGCAAGGAGTCGCAGGAACATTGCCGCCGGGCTGTTGGCCACGGCCCAGCCGGCCAGGCCGATCAACAGTCCTGCGGTGGCGTAGCTGAGGATTCGTCCAAGGTTGTAGGCCAGCAGCAGGCGAAAGCGACGACTGCGTTGTTCCTTGGGAATCGCCAGGGTCAGCGCGCCCATCAGGCCGCCGCACATGCCCAGGCAATGGCCACCACCGAGCAGACCGAGAATCAGAGCAGACACCAACAGTGGCGCCAATTCAAGCATGGGGCGGAGCCTTGTCGTCGGGTTTGGCCGGATGGCCGCTGGCCTCGTCGACCGCAGCGGTGTGATTCGGGTCCTGGTCATCGAACAGGATGCTGTGGGCCGGGCCGTCGAGGTCGTCGTACTGACCGCTGTCGACCGCCCAGAAGAAAATGTACACAGCGATGGCCACGATCAGCAGTGCGGCCGGGATCATCACGTAGAGAGCTGGCATCTGGACTCCATGCCCGCGCGGCTCAGGCCGGCAGCGGGCGGGTTTCTGGCGTGGCGTCGGCACCTTGTACACCCGGCAGGCGAGTGAGGCGCAGCGCATTGAGCACCACGGTCAACGAACTGATCGACATGCCGACGGCAGCCCACACTGGCGTAATCCAGCCGAGGGCGGCGAACGGCAACATGAGGCCATTGTACAACCCGGCCCACAACAGGTTCTCGATGATTACCCGTCGGGTGCGCCGTGCCAGGCTGAAGGCTTGCACCAAGGCATCGAGGCGATTGGACAGCAGCACCGCATCGGCGCTGGTTTTTGCCAGGTCAGTGGCCGAACCCATGGCGACGCTGATGTCCGCCGCCGCCAGCACGGGTACATCGTTGACGCCATCGCCGAGCATCAGCACTTTGCGGCCGTCCCTGTGCAATTGTTGCAGGACTTGCAGTTTGTCGTCCGGACGCAAGCCGCCTCGGGCTTCATCGATGCCGAGTTCGGCAGCCACGCTGGCAACCATCGGCGAGCTGTCGCCGGACAACAGCAAGGTGCGCCAGCCACGGGCCTTGCATGCCGTCAGCAGGGCAGCGGCATCGGCGCGCAGCCGGTCGTCGAGGACAAACCAGGCCAACGGCCCATGACGGTTACCGAGCAACAACCATTGGCCGGCTTCGTCGGGCATCACTGGCACGCCAGCGCCGCTGAGTTCGCAGACAAAACCGGGGTGGCCGATCCGCAATCGTTGATCGCCGACCACGCCTTCCAGGCCAAGCCCCGGCGTGCTGTGGACTTCTTCAGCGGCCAACGGTGCGCGGCCAAACGCACGGGCGATCGGGTGTTCAGAGCGGTTTTCCAGTGCGGCGGCGAGCGCCAGGCACTGGTCGCTGTCGAGGTCGCCGAGCGGGCGAATCGAACGCAGAGTCAGACGTCCTTCGGTGAGGGTGCCGGTCTTGTCGAATATCACCGTATCGATCTGGTTCAAGCCTTCCAGAACGTGACCACGGGTCAGCAGCAAGCCGAGTTTGTGCAAGGTGCCGGTCGCTGCGGTAAGGGCGGTCGGCGTGGCCAGGGACAACGCGCAAGGGCAGGTCGCGACCAGCATCGCCAGCACGATCCAGAACGCCCGCGACGAATCCAGTTCCCACCACAGCAGGCCGATGGCCGCTGCCGCGATCAGCGACAGCAACAGGAACCATTGCGCGGCGCGGTCGGCAATTTCCGCCAGGCGCGGTTTTTCCGCTTGCGCCCGATCAAGCAAACGCACGATGGCAGAGAGCCGGGTGTCCTGGCCGAGCGCCTGGACTTCGACGGTCAGTGCGCCTTCAACGTTAAGGGTGCCAGCGGTGACTGCATCGCCCGGGGTGCGGGCCTGCGGCAGGTATTCTCCGGTCAACAGCGACTCATCGACACTCGACTGGCCGTCGAGGATCCTGCCATCGGCGGGCAGCACAGCGCCTGGATGCACCAGCACCTGATCGCCCACTTGCAGTTCACTCAACAGGATCCGTTCGCTCTGGCCGTCAGCGCTTAGCCGCAAACACGAAGCGGGCAGCAAATTGACCAGTTGTGCAGTGGCGGCGGCCGTGCGTTCGCGGGCGCGTCGTTCAAGATAGCGCCCGGCCAGCAGGAACAGCGCGAACATGCCGACCGCATCGAAATACAGCTCTCCGACGCCGGTGATCGAGGTCCAGATCCCGGCGATGTAGGCGCTGCCAATTGCCAGCGACACTGAAACGTCCATGGTCAGGTGACGGGTGCGCAGGTCACGCATGGCGCCCTTGAAGAATGGCGCGCAGCTGTAGAACACGATGGGGGTGGTGAGGAACAGCGCGACCCAGCGCAGGATGGTGTGCAGTTCGGGGCTGAGGTCGATGTTGAATTCAGGCCAGGTGGCCATGGTTGCCATCATCGCCTGGAACCACAGCAGCCCGGCGACGCCAAGTTGGCGCAAAGCCAGGCGATTTTCACTGGCCAGTTGTTCGCTGGCGCGGTCGGCCTGATAAGGGTGGGCGACGTAACCGATGTAGCGCAGTTGGCTGAGTATTTTGCTCAGCGGCAGTTGAGCGTCGGCCCAGCGCACGTGCAGCCGATGGTTCGACAGATTCAAACGGGCTTCATCCACGCCGGGCAATGTGCGCAGGTGTTTCTCGATCAGCCAGCCGCAGGCCGCGCAGCTGATGCCTTCCATCAGCAGTGTGGTTTCGGCAAGTTCGCCTTGGTGGCGCACGAACGGTTGCTGCACATCGGCGCGGTCATACAACGCCAGTTCGTCCACCAACTGCACCGGCAAGGCTTCGGGGTTGGCCGAGGCTTCGCTGCGATGCTGGTAGTAGCTTTCCAATCCGCCGGCGACGATGGCTTCGGCCACCGCCTGGCAACCCGGGCAGCAGAACTCGCGTGGCTCCCCGAGCACGATGGCGGTGAAGCGGCTGCCGGACGGGACGGGCAGGGCGCAGTGGTAGCAGGGAAGTGGAGTGGTCATGTGTGTTGCCATGAAAACCATTGTGGCGAGCGAGCTTGCTCCCGCTCGGCTGCGTAGCAGTCGCAAATCGGCGAACTCGCTGAGACTGAAAGGACCGGTCTGCAGGTTTTGGGCGCGCTTCGCGCCCCAGCGGGAGCAAGCTCCCTCGCCACATTTGATCGCATTCGCAGGTTATTACTTCTTCAGGTCTTCCGCGCCCTGCAGGGGCTCGTCCCCGAGCAGCAGGTCCTTGTCATGGCTGACCAGTTCTTCTTCGAACATGCGCCAGATATGGTCGTCTTGGCTGCCCAGCAATTCGACAAAGCGGCGACCCTCGATCTTGTCGCTCAACTGGCCGATGTAACGGCCCTGTTCGGTTTCGCTGCGGGTGAGGGTGATTTTGCGGTCTTTTTCCGGCTGGGTCGGCGAGATCAGGTTCAGCTCCAGGGTCTTGGGCTGGCTGTTGCCGCTCAGGCGCAGGTCGACTTCGCCGGTCACGTCATCCAGATGCACGCTGGCGCGCATCAACAGGGTTTGCGCCAATAATTCGCGATCCAGAGAGCGGTTGATGCCTTTGCCGGCTTCGTAATAGTTGTCGTTGACCAGGTTGTCCGGGTTGTTCACCGCAATGGTCACCATGGACAAGGTCAAGGCCACCGAGCAGGCCAGGATCCCGATGATGATCCATGGCCAGAGGTGCTTGTACCAGGGACTTGCGGCGTTTGCTGCGGACATGATCACTTCTCTCAACGAATTTGTGGGCCGATGAATCGGCTCTTGGCTTCAACGTGGATGCTGGCGTCATCGGCATCCTTGAGGATGAATTTCACCTCATTGGTGCTCGATGGCAGGTGTTCCGGCGCCACGGACAACTCGGCCGGCTGGCTGATGATGTCACCGGCCGCAACTTTGATCTCGCGTCGGCCTTGCAGCTTGAGATCCGGCAGGCCGGTGGCTTCAAGCACATACGTGTGGTCGCGCTGATCCTTGTTCATGATTTTCAGGCTGTAGACGTTTTCGATCCGGCCCTCGGCGTTCTCGCGGTACAGAACCCGGTCCTTGCTGACGTCGAAGCCCACCAGCGAGCGCATGAAGAACGCGGTCACCAGCAAGCTGATCATCGCCAGCAACACCACGGCATAGCCGATCAGGCGCGGACGCAGTTTATGGGTTTTCTGCCCGGACAGGTTGTGTTCGGTGGTGTAGCTGATCAAGCCGCGCGGGTATTCCATTTTGTCCATGATGGCGTCGCAGGCATCGATGCAGGCGGCACAACCGATGCATTCGATTTGCAGGCCGTCGCGGATGTCGATGCCGGTCGGGCAGACCTGAACGCACATGGTGCAGTCGATGCAATCACCCAGGCCCTGAGCCTTGTAATCGATTCCTTTCTTGCGCGGGCCACGGCTTTCGCCACGGCGCGGGTCGTAGGAAACGATCAGCGTGTCCTTGTCGAACATCACGCTCTGGAAACGCGCGTACGGACACATGTAAATGCACACTTGCTCACGCAGCCAACCGGCGTTGCCGTAGGTGGCAAGGGTGAAGAAGGCTACCCAGAAATACGACCAGCCATCGGCCTCGCCGGTGAAGAAGTCGATCACCAGTTCGCGGATCGGCGAGAAGTAGCCGACGAAGGTCATGCCAGTGACAAAGCCGATGAGCAGCCACAGGGTGTGCTTGCTGAATTTGCGCAGGAATTTGTTGGCGCCCATCGGCGCCTTGTCGAGCTTGATGCGCTGGTTACGGTCACCCTCGGTGACCTTTTCACACCACATGAAGATCCACGTCCACACACTTTGCGGACAGGTATAACCACACCAGACCCGGCCGGCATACACCGTGATAAAGAACAGGCCGAACGCGGCAATGATCAACATGCCAGACAGCAGGATGAAATCCTGAGGCCAGAAGGTCGCGCCGAAAATGAAGAATTTGCGTTCGGGCAGGTTCCACCAGACAGCCTGATGGCCACCCCAATTGAGCCAGACCGTACCGAAATACAACAGGAACAAAACGGCACCGCCGGCCATGCGCAGATTGCGGAACAGTCCGGTGAAGGCGCGGGTGTAGATCTTTTCTCGAGAGGCGTAGAGATCGACGCTGTTGTTCGCGTTCTTCGCGGGTGGAGTGACGTCGTGTACCGGAATCTGGTTGCTCATCATTGCATCCCACGGCAGTGGACAAATGCCTCGGTCAGTACGTGCCGACCGCGGTCAAAAAGAGGTGTTGCAGTGGCGCAATGATACGCCTGTCGCTCTAGCCCAAGGGTGCGACCTTTGGTCACGTTGGGAGAAATTAATCGATGGTGTAATGACTTGAATCAATTGACTTGTGAATTATGGACGGATTTGCGGCCGTTGGCGCTCAATCGGCCCATGGGTTTATCAACTGCACGCCACTGAACTGAAAATCACCGACATTGCGGGTAACCACGGTCAAACCATGAATCAGCGCAGTCGCTGCAATCAACGAGTCTGCTTCGTTTGCGCGATCCGGAACGTGCAAACTGGCACATCGAAGGGCCACGGCAGCATCGATCGGCAGAATGCGGGCATCGAATGCCGGTAAGACATGACGCTTGAGCCAGGTGCGCAATATCTTTCCCTGAACGGCATCGCGACGCTCCATGCGGAGCACTCCGGTCTCCAGCTCCTTGAGGGTAATGGCTGAAATGAACATGCGTGAAGCGATAATGCCTTTGGCCCAGGCGACGACATTTGCGTCAGCCTGGGGTTTGCGAAGTTCGGAAATCACGTTGGTGTCGAGCAGGTACATCAAGACAAATCCACAGGGCGATGAGTGATCACGGCACGCTCGGTTTCGAACTCGATATCTGCCGCTTCAGGCATGACCAGGAGTTCGACGATGTCGGCGTTGATGCCAGTGAGTTTTTGGTAGTCCTCAATGCTTAGCAGCACATGCGCCGGTTTGCCTCTGTCAGTGATGAAAACCGGCCCCTGGCGGGTGGCTTTTTTGGCACCACTTGTGTCCTGGTTGAATTCGCGGCTGGAAATGGTGGTGATGGCCATCATGTATGACCCTCCTGAATAAACTAATGTAGAAACGTTACTACTATGCTGAGTGCCACGCAACCTTGATGTGGGAAACACGTTGGCGACTCAAAAAAAAGGCCCTGTCAGATGACAGGGCCTTTTCGTTGCATCAAGCGTTTCCCTTATTGGGCGTCCGCCGCTGGAGCCTTCTCTCCATGAGAGAGGCTATACACGTAAGCGGCCAGCAGATGAACCTTGTCGTTGCCTTGCATCGCGTCTTGCGCAGGCATCTGGCCCTGGCGGCCGTAACGGATGGTCTGCTGCAATTGAGCGAAGCTCGAGCCGTAGATGAACGCGCCCGGGTGAGTCAGGTCAGGCGCGCCCATGGCCGGAGTGCCTTTGCCTTGCGGGCCGTGGCACGCCACGCAGTTGGCGGCGAACAGCTTCTGGCCGGCAACCGGGTCAGCCTTGGCGCCTTCCGGCAGCTTGCGGCCATCGAGGTTGGTCAGGACAAACGCCGCCACATCGGCAACGCCTTGCTCGCCAATCACTTCAGCCCACGCCGGCATGACTGCGTGACGGCCACCCATGATGGTGGTCTTGATCGTTTCCGGCTCGCCGCCCCAGCGCCAGTCGGCGTCGGTCAGGTTCGGGAAGCCGTAGGCGCCCTTGGCGTCGGAACCGTGGCAAACCGAGCAGTTGGAGGCAAACAGGCGGCCACCCATCTTCAGGGCTTGTGGGTCCTTGGCCACTTCTTCGATTGGCATGGAAGCGAACTTGGCGAAGATCGGGCCAAACTTGGCATCCGACTTGGCCATTTCCTTTTCCCACTCGTGAACGCCGGTCCAGCCGGTCTGGCCGTTGGCGAAAGCGGTCTGCTTCTCGTTGTCCAGGTAGTTGTAACCCGGCAGCAGGCCTTTCCAGTTGCCCAGGCCCGGGTACAGTACCAGGTAGCCGAGGGCGAAAATGATGGTGGCCACGAACAGCATGAACCACCATTTCGGCAACGGGTTGTCGTACTCCTCGATACCGTCGAAGGAGTGCCCAACCGTCTCTTCGGTGGACTCGGTGCGCTGGCCCTTGCGGGTCGACAGCAGCAGCCAGGTCAGGGAAAAGATCGTACCGAGACTGAGGACTGTGACGTACAGACTCCAGAATGTAGTCATTCTTTGTTACTCCTAGAAGCTTGCTCGACGTGCTTGATGGCTTCGGGATCATCCGCAAAAGGCAGCAAGGTCGCGTCTTCAAACTCTGACTTGCGCTTGGGGCTGAATACCCACAACGCCAGACCGATGAAGGCCACCATCACAACGACGGTGCCCAGGCCACGAATCATCCCGATATCCATTTAGATCACCGTTTGCTTTTGATGATGGTGCCCAGGCCTTGCAGATAGGCCACCAGCGCGTCCATTTCGGTTTTGCCCTTCACAGCATCCTTGGCGCCGGCGATGTCTTCGTCGGTGTAAGGGACGCCGAGCGTGCGCAAGACTTCCATTTTCTTGGCGGTGTCTTTGCCGTCGAGCTTGTTTTCCACGAGGAACGGGTAGGCCGGCATTTTCGATTCCGGCACCACGTTGCGCGGGTTGTACAGGTGCGCACGCTGCCAGTCATCGGAGTAACGGCCGCCGACGCGGGCCAGGTCCGGACCGGTACGCTTGGAACCCCACAGGAACGGGTGGTCCCAAACGCTTTCACCGGCGACCGAGTAGTGGCCGTAGCGTTCGGTTTCAGCACGGAACGGGCGGATCATCTGCGAGTGGCAGCCGACACAACCGTTGGCGATGTAGATGTCGCGGCCTTCCAGTTCAAGGGCGGTGCGCGGCTTCATGCCCTCGACCGGCTTGTTGGTGACGTCCTGGAAAAACAGCGGAACGATTTGAGTCAGGCCGCCGACGCTGACGGCGATAACCATGAAGAAGGCCAGCAGGCCAATATTCTTCTCGACTGCTTCATGCTTCATCAGTGAGCTCCAACTACAGCAATCTGTTCGGCGGCTTCAGCTTCAGCCGGATTCGAGGCGCGTACGGTACGGAATACGTTGTAGGCCATGAACAGCATGCCGGTGGCGAAGAACGCACCGCCCAATGCGCGAACGATGAAGCCAGGGTGGCTGGCTTGCAGCGCTTCGACGAACGAATAGGTGAGGGTGCCGTCATCGTTGATTGCACGCCACATCAGGCCCTGGGTGATGCCGTTGACCCACATCGAAGCGATGTACAGAACGGTACCGATGGTGGCGAGCCAGAAGTGCGTGTTGATCAGGCCGGTGCTGTGCATCTGCGCACGACCGAACAGTTTCGGGATCATGTGGTAGATCGCGCCGATCGAGATCATCGCAACCCAACCCAAAGCGCCGGCATGTACGTGGCCGATGGTCCAGTCGGTGTAGTGCGACAGCGAGTTCACGGTCTTGATCGCCATCATCGGACCTTCGAAGGTCGACATGCCGTAGAACGCCAGGGAAACGACCAGGAAACGCAGGATCGGATCGGTGCGCAGCTTATGCCAGGCGCCCGACAGGGTCATCATGCCGTTGATCATGCCGCCCCAGCTCGGTGCCAGCAGGATCAGCGACATCACCATGCCCAGCGACTGCGCCCAGTCCGGCAGGGCGGTGTAGTGCAGGTGGTGCGGACCGGCCCAGATGTACAGGGTGATCAGCGCCCAGAAGTGCACGATCGACAGACGAT
>NZ_RCOE01000041.1:0-1291 GCF_004321495.1 Pseudomonas sp. Sample_10 | reverse complement strand
TGCCGGAACTGGTGCGCGCCAACAAGTCGCGAATCAATGGGCTGCGGGTCAAGGTCAAGGGCGACGTGTTCCTGGCCGACATCGCGCCGCTGCAATCAGAGCATGACGACAGCGAAGCCATGGCCGGTGCCGTATTGACGCTGCACCGCGCCGACCGGGTGGGCGAACGCATCTATAACGTGCGCAAGCAGGAGCTGCGTGGTTTCGACAGCATCTTTCAAAGCTCGAAAGTCATGGCCGCGGTGGTGCGCGAAGCGCGGCGCATGGCACCCCTTGATGCGCCGCTATTGATCGAAGGCGAAACCGGAACCGGCAAGGAGCTGTTGGCGCGCGCCTGTCATTTGGCCAGCCCGCGCGGGCAATCGCCGTTGATGGCGCTCAATTGCGCCGGTCTGCCGGAGTCCATGGCCGAGACGGAATTGTTCGGCTACGGCCCGGGTGCCTTCGAAGGCGCGCGTGCCGAGGGCAAGCTCGGGCTGTTGGAACTGACGGCGGGCGGTACGCTGTTTCTCGATGGCGTCGGGGAAATGAGCCCGCGCCTGCAGGTGAAATTGCTGCGCTTTCTGCAGGATGGCTGCTTCCGCCGCGTAGGCAGTGATGAAGAGGTTTATCTGGATGTACGGGTGATCTGCGCCACCCAGGTCGATCTCTCCGAACTGTGCGCGCGCGGCGAGTTTCGCCAGGACCTCTATCACCGCCTGAACGTGTTGTCGCTGCACATTCCGCCCCTGCGCGAATGCCTGGATGGCTTGACGCCGCTGGTGGAGCACTTCCTCGATCAGGCGAGTCGGCAGATCGGTTGCCCGCTGCCGAAACTGGCGCCAGCGGCCATGGACAGGCTCAGTCATTACCACTGGCCGGGCAACGTCCGGCAACTTGAAAACGTATTGTTCCAGGCGGTTTCCCTGTGCGACGGCGGTACGGTCAAAGCCGAGCACATTCGGTTGCCGGACTACGGCGTGCGTCAGCCGCTTGGCGATTTTTCGCTCGAAGGCGGGCTGGACGAAATTGTCGGGCGCTTCGAGAAAGCGGTGCTGGAGCGGTTGTACTCCGAACATCCGAGCAGTCGGCAATTGGGCAAGCGGCTGGGGGTTTCGCACACCACCATCGCCAACAAGTTACGCGATTATGAGGTGGGCAAGGAGCCTGGCACCTGAGTCAGTCCCATGAGCCAGGCCTCTAAATCAGGCCCATAAATCAGACCCTAAGTCAGGCACCTGTGGCGAGGGAGCTTGCTCCCGTTCGGGCGCGAAGCGGCCGCAGTACTGTCATTGATTGATCGTTCCCACGC
>NZ_RCOE01000244.1:0-6011 GCF_004321495.1 Pseudomonas sp. Sample_10 | reverse complement strand
GGGCGCGAAACTCCCTGGCGCCCGGCAAGGTTGCGAGATACCAGCCCACATGCTTTCGAGCAATGCGCACGCCCATCACGTCTCCATAGAAGGCGTGCAGCGCAGCCAGATGCTCTAGCAGAATGCGTTCCACCTCGATCAGTTCCAGCGCCGGGAGCTTCTCGCCGGTGCGCAGGAAATGGTCGATCTCGCGAAAAATCCATGGCCGCCCCTGGGCGGCCCGGCCAACCAGCAGGCCGTCGGCACCGGTCGCGTCGAGCACGTATCGGGCCTTTTCCGGCGAATCGATATCGCCGTTGGCAAACACCGGCATCGATACCGCCTGCTTGATCGCGGCAATGGTGTCGTACTCGGCTTCACCGGTGTACAGATCGGCACGGGTGCGGCCATGAACCGCCAGCGCCGTAATGCCTGCCTGCTCGGCGATCTTCGCCACCGTCAGGCCATTTTTGTTGTCCCGGTCCCAGCCGGTCCGAATTTTCAGGGTAACCGGCACATCAACCGCAGCCACGACGGCCTGCAGGATCTCGGTGACCAGTGCTTCATCCTTCAACAGTGCGGAGCCGGCGGCCTTGTTGCAGACCTTCTTCGCCGGACAGCCCATGTTGATATCAATAATCTGTGCGCCCAACTCGACGTTGGCCCGCGCTGCATCCGCCAGCATCTGTGCATCGCCACCGGCGATCTGTACCGAGCGTGGCTCGGGATCACCTTCGTGGATCATGCGCATCCGCGACTTGCGGGTGTTCCACAAACTCATGTCGCTGGTGACCATTTCCGAGACGACCAGTCCCGCGCCCAATCGTTTGCACAGCTGACGAAAGGGTTGGTCGGTGACCCCCGCCATCGGGGCGAGAATCAAGCCGTTGTGTAATGTGTATGGACCGATGCGTACCGCCGACATAGGGCTTCCCTGTTGTGGGGCCGGATCATGAGAGTTCGAAAAAGGGTTGGCATGATACCCGCTCTCGATGACTGGATAAAGGTCGAATTGAACAAAATCTGAACAGTTATTCCGTTATCGCCAGCGGTTTGGTTCGCGCAGGGAAAGTCAGAAAGCCGTCGTCAATTGAAGAGCGGTGAACCGTTTCACTCGGGCGAGTGGAAGCTCAGGCTGTAATTCACCGCTTTTGCACCTGGATCGAGAATGTCGAGTGCGATGTGGATCGGGGTTTGCGGAGGCATTTCGGCCATGCCTTCAAGGTCGCCCCCGAGGTACTCGCCGGGTTTGAAGCGGCGGCTGGCGATCAGGTGGCCGTTGAGGTCGGCGAAGCGCAGTTCCAGTAGCGGGAAGGGCTGGGAGAAGGGCGCGCGGTTATAGATGATGGCATCAACCACCAGCGCACCACTGAACTCCGGGTGGCTGCGCACTACCAGGTTGCTGCTTTTGATTTTGGCGATGTCGACCTTGGAGGGCACCGTGCAACCGATGTGTGGGCACAGTTGCTGGAACCACGGGCGATATTGGTCCTGGCGTGCCAGTTCGTCGAAGTGATAGGCGACGTACTGGCCCACGAGTGCGCCGGCGCCCAGCAGGATCAGCACGAGCCAGAAGAATCGGCGCCCCCACGGCGAACGGCGTTTTTGCCAGTCCAGTTGCAGCGGGTCATCGGTCAGGTCTTGCAAGACTTCGGCGCGAACGCCCGGTTCGCTGCGTTCGCGACGCTTGCGCAAGGGCTCGATCGAAGGCAGGTCGGCGTCGATTTCTTCAGTTGCCGTTGCCGAAAGGCGTTCGTGATGAAGTGGAGGATCGAGCGGGTCGTGCAGGCGTAAATGTGGCGGCTGGGGTTCGTCGTCCAGTTCCACCGGCTCGAGTTCCAGCGATAGCGAGGGTTCGGTGCGTGCGAGGATGCCTGTCTCTTTCAGGGGTTCTTCTGAAACAGGAGTGTCGAGCGCATCGAGCTCGTCAAGGTTATTGCCCGTTTGCGCACGATCGGCGGCCGATTCGCTGAACAGGCTGTCAGTGGTCCAGGGTTCTTCGTCGATTTCAGTGCTGTCGCGGCGAGCGCTGAGGCTGTCTTCGCGGGGGCGGCCGAATTCGGTGATGGGCTGGATTTCCCGCTGTTCGAGCCGGGCGAGTTCTTCGTCGAGGTCGAGGCTGTCCAGATCCAGTTCGGCCGCGCTCCATTGCTTTTGGCTGATGGCACGCGGTTGTTCGGGTGCCGGGGCTTGCGCGATGGCAGGTGCAATCGGCGCGGCAGGCTCTTTGCCGGCCTGTTCAAGCAATTGCTTGGCCGCGTTGAATACCTGCAGGCATGAGCCACAGCGAACGACCCCGCGCGCCACGCTCAACTGGGCATGGCTGACGCGGAAACTGGTTTGGCAATGCGGGCACTGGGTGACGAAGCTATCGGTCATGCGGCGATCCGGATTATGCAGACGCTCATTCTAGCGCCGACGGCCTGTGATGCGCACCCAGCCATCGCGATTGGCGATCGGATCCAGATCGAAGTCCTTGGCGTAGGCTGCAGCCACTTCATCGCCTTGCTCGGCCAGAATCCCCGACAGCGCCAGACGGCCACCGGGCTTGACCAGGCCGGACAGCTGCGGTGCAAGGGATACCAGCGGGCCAGCGAGAATGTTCGCTACCAGCACATCAGCCTGAACCTGCGGCAGATCTTCCGGCAGATACAGTGGGAACAGTTCATTGGCAATGTGGTTGCGCCCGGCATTGTCGCGGGAAGCTTCCAGCGCCTGCACGTCGATGTCGGTGCCGACCGCTTCCCTGGCGCCCAGCAGCAAGGCGGCAATGGCCAGGATCCCCGAGCCGCAGCCGAAGTCCAGCACGTTGCAATCTTTCAGATCCTGACCGTCGAGCCATTCCAGGCACAGCGCGGTGGTCGGGTGGGTGCCGGTGCCGAACGCCAGGCCCGGGTCCAGCAGCAGGTTGACGGCGTCTGGTTCGGGAGCGGCATGCCAACTCGGTACGATCCACAGGCGCTGACCGAAACGCATCGGCTGGAAACCGTCCATCCAGCTGCGTTCCCAATCCTGGTCTTCGATCACTTCACTGTGGTGTTCGGGCAGCGGGCTGCCAGTCAACAGCTCAAGATGAGCCAGCACCGGGCCAGGCTCGGTGCCACCTTCGAACAGGGCCAGCAGGTGGGTGTGCGACCACAGTGGGGTGGTGTTGAGTTCCGGCTCGAAGATCGGCTGGTCTTCGGCGTCCATGAAGGTCACCGATACGGCGCCCACTTCAAGGAAAGCGTCTTCGTAGGTTTCGGCTTGTTCTGGGCTGATGGCGAGACGGACTTGCAGCCAAGGCATGGCGGGCACCTTTGAAAAATATAGATTGCAGCCTAGCGGGCTGCGAGAAGCGCGCAAGTTTACGCGAGCGCAACGCAGAAGACGACCGGGTTGCCATCCAATACCGCAGACGACGCTCTCTGTGGCGAGGGAGCTTGCTCCCGCTGGAGCGCGATGCGGTCCCAAAATGGCAGATAAGGCTTTGTCTGACGCAACTCGGATGAATGGTCTTGCGGCTGCTGCGCAACCGCACGGGAGCAAGCTCTCTCGCCACAAGGTTTCTAGGGGGCATCTGCAGAAACAACAAAGCCGCCCGAAGGCGGCTTTGTCAGGTGCAGGTTCGAAGCTTAGTGCTTCTCGCCGGCCAGCTTGTGCTCGAGGTAGTGAATGTTCACGCCCCCTTTGCAGAAACCTTCGTCGCGGGTCAGGTCGCGGTGCAGCGGGATGTTGGTCTTGATCCCGTCGACCACGATTTCGTCCAGCGCATTGCGCATGCGCGCCATGGCTTCGTCACGGGTTGCACCGTAAGTGATCAGCTTGCCGATCAACGAATCGTAGTTCGGCGGAACGGCATAGCCACTGTACAGGTGCGAATCGACGCGAACGCCGTTGCCGCCTGGAGCGTGGAAATGCTTGACCGTGCCCGGGCTCGGCATGAAGGTCTTCGGATCCTCAGCGTTGATCCGGCACTCCAGCGAGTGACCGCGGATGACCACGTCATCCTGAGTGAACGACAGCTTGTTGCCGGCGGCGATGCTGAGCATCTCCTTGACGATGTCGATACCGGTGACCATTTCCGAAACCGGGTGCTCTACCTGGACACGAGTGTTCATCTCGATGAAGTAGAAGCGGCCGTTCTCGTACAGGAACTCGAAAGTGCCCGCACCCCGGTAACCGATGTCGATGCACGCCTTGACGCAGCGAGCGAAAACTTCCTGGCGAGCCTTCTCGTCGATGCCCGGTGCCGGCGCTTCTTCGAGAACTTTCTGGTGACGACGTTGCAGCGAGCAATCGCGGTCGCCCAGATGGATGGCATTGCCCTGGCCGTCGGAAAGCACCTGGACTTCCACGTGACGCGGGTTGGTCAGGAACTTTTCCAGATAGACCATCGGGTTGCCGAACGCCGCGCCTGCTTCGGAGCGGGTCAGTTTGGCCGAGGAAATCAGGTCTTCTTCTTTATGCACAACGCGCATGCCGCGACCACCACCGCCGCCAGCGGCCTTGATGATCACCGGATAACCGACTTCGCGACCAATGCGCAGAGCGGTTTCTTCGTCTTCCGGCAGCGGGCCGTCAGAACCCGGAACGGTCGGTACACCGGCGGCGATCATGGCGTGCTTGGCCGATACCTTGTCGCCCATCAGGCGAATGGTTTCGGCTTTCGGGCCAATGAACGCGAAGCCGGAGTTCTCGACCTGCTCGGCAAAGTCGGCGTTTTCCGCAAGGAAGCCGTAGCCTGGGTGAATGGCGGTAGCGCCGGTCACTTCGGCCGCGGCAATGATTGCCGGAATGTGCAGGTAGGAGTGGGCGGCCGATGCCGGGCCGATGCAGACGGACTCGTCTGCCAGACCCAGGTGCATCAGTTCCTTGTCAGCCTTGGAGTAAACGGCGACGGTCTTGATGCCCATCTCTTTGCAGGCGCGCAGGATCCGCAGGGCGATCTCACCGCGGTTGGCGATCAGAACTTTTTCCAACTTCGCAGTCATCAAAGGCTCTCCGCGGTTCAAACGATGGTGAACAGCGGTTGGTCGTACTCAACCGGCTGGCCGTCTTCGACGAGGATGGATTCGATCACACCGCTGGTTTCAGCTTCGATGTGGTTCATCATCTTCATGGCTTCGACGATGCACAGGGTGTCGCCTTTCTTCACGGTCTGGCCGACTTCAACGAAGGACGGCGAGGTTGGCGAAGACTTGCGATAGAACGTACCGACCATTGGCGAACGGGCAACGGTGCCGTTCAACGCTGGTGCGGCAGGCGCTGCAGGTGCGGCGGCAGCGGCAGCCGGAGCGGCGGCAGCGACAGGCGCGGCAGCCGGAGCTGGCATTGGCGCAGGAGCGTAGTACTGCTGAGCCGGGGTCTTGCTGTGACGGCTGATGCGTACGGACTCTTCGCCTTCCTTGATCTCGAGCTCGTCGATGCCGGACTCTTCCAGCAATTCGATCAGTTTCTTAACTTTACGGATATCCATGAATCATCAACTCCCAAGGGTCGGTCAGGGGCGTATAGCTTGTTGTTCAAGCTGCTCTAATGCAGCCTCCAAGGCCAGTCGATAACCGCTGGCGCCAAGGCCGCAGATCACTCCTACCGCTACGTCGGAGAAGTAAGAGTGATGGCGGAAAGGTTCGCGTTTGTGCACGTTGGACAAATGCACTTCGATGAATGGGATGCTCACCGCCAGCAGCGCGTCACGTAATGCGACACTTGTATGCGTAAAAGCTGCCGGGTTGATCAAAATGAAGTCCACACCTTCGCTGCGAGCGGCGTGGATGCGGTCGATCAATTCGTACTCGGCATTGCTTTGCAGGTGCAGCAAATGGTGGCCGGCTTCACGGGCACGGCGTTCCAGGTCCTGGTTGATCTGGGCCAGCGTCGTGGCGCCATAGGTGCCCGGTTCACGGGTGCCGAGCAGGTTCAGGTTGGGTCCGTGCAGAACGAGTAGCGTCGCCATCGGCGGTTCCTTTGTTATCCGTGTGCAATTGTCAGAACTCGGCGACTATGCCGCAAAGCCTTTGTGACTGTCCAGTTCTCTGCAATAGCCAGCA
>NZ_RCOE01000093.1:0-1296 GCF_004321495.1 Pseudomonas sp. Sample_10 | reverse complement strand
GCGCAATTCTATAGACGCCCCAGATAGGTGTCAACCCAATAAAAAAGCCCCCGCTGAGCGGGGGCTTTCTCAAAGCATCAAAGCCATCTCAAAAAAGAGATTACTCGATGATTTTGGCTACAACACCAGCACCAACGGTACGGCCGCCTTCACGGATAGCGAAGCGCAGACCGTCTTCCATTGCGATGGTTTTGATCAGGGTAACAGTCATCTGAATGTTGTCACCTGGCATTACCATTTCAACGCCTTCTGGCAGCTCGCAGTTACCAGTCACGTCAGTTGTACGGAAGTAGAACTGTGGACGGTAGCCTTTGAAGAACGGAGTGTGACGACCGCCTTCTTCCTTGCTCAGAACGTAAACTTCTGCGGTGAACTTGGTGTGCGGCTTGACCGAACCTGGCTTGACCAGAACCTGGCCACGCTCAACGTCGTCACGCTTGGTACCACGCAGCAGAACGCCGCAGTTCTCGCCAGCACGACCTTCGTCGAGCAGCTTGCGGAACATCTCAACACCGGTGCAGGTGGTGGTGGTGGTGTCACGCAGACCAACGATTTCCAGTGCATCTTGAACGCGAACGATACCGCGCTCGATACGACCAGTCACAACAGTACCACGACCCGAGATCGAGAATACGTCTTCGATTGGCATCAGGAATGGCTTGTCGATAGCACGCTCTGGCTCTGGGATGTAGGTGTCCAGAGTCTCAACCAGCTTACGAACGGCAGTGGTGCCCATTTCGTTGTCGTCTTTGCCTTCCAGCGCCATACGAGCAGAACCGATGATGATCGGAGTGTCGTCGCCTGGGAAGTCATAGGTGGACAGCAGGTCGCGAACTTCCATCTCAACCAGTTCCAGCAGCTCAGCGTCGTCTACCAGGTCAGCCTTGTTCAGGAAAACCACGATGTACGGAACGCCTACCTGACGGGACAGCAGGATGTGCTCACGGGTTTGTGGCATCGGACCATCAGCGGCCGAGCAAACCAGGATCGCGCCGTCCATCTGGGCAGCACCGGTGATCATGTTCTTCACGTAGTCAGCGTGACCTGGGCAGTCAACGTGAGCGTAGTGACGAATGTTCGAGTTGTACTCGACGTGCGCGGTGTTGATGGTGATACCACGAGCCTTTTCTTCTGGCGCGCTGTCGATCTTGTCGAATTCAACTACGGCCGAACCGAAAACTTCGGAGCAGACGCGAGTCAGAGCAGCGGTCAGAGTGGTTTTACCGTGGTCAACGTGACCGATGGTGCCAACGTTGACGTGCGGTAGGGAACGATCAAATTTTTCTTTAGCCACGA
>NZ_RCOE01000193.1:0-1306 GCF_004321495.1 Pseudomonas sp. Sample_10 | reverse complement strand
GAAACCTGTGGCGAGGGAGCTTGCTCCCGTTGGGCCGCGTAGCGGCCCTGATGGGGAGTCTTTCTGAACTGGTCAAGTAATCCCGGACACCGATTACGGTGTTTATGCCGCTTTTTGCTCCATGGCTATCGGCGACAGATAGTTGTTGTAGCTGTGGAGCCTGGTGCGGTTGTAGTACATGAAGAAACGCACCATGTCCGTTTTTGCCTCCTCGATCAGGCTGTAGCCGTTGCGAGGTACCCACTCTGACTTCAGCGTGCCAAAAAAACGCTCTGTTGGAGCGTTGTCCCAGCACTGTCCCCGATGGCTCATGCTTTGCACAATGCTGTGGCGGGTCAGTTCTTCTTGAAACTTGCGACTGGTGTACTGACATCCTTGGTCTGAGTGAAACATCAGCCCTGGAGGGCACGTTCGTACAGCTGTCGCCATGCGTAGCGCTTTGCTGACCAGGTTGGCGTCATTGACCAGAGAAAAAGCCCAACCAATGACCCTGCGAGCATACAAATCGATCACGATGGCCAGATGAATCCAGCGTTTGCCCACCATCAGGCTGGTAACGTCGCCACACCAAACCTGATCGATTGCAGTCGGTTTGAAGTTGCGTTTGAGCCGATTAGGCGCGACAAATGCCTCCACGCCTTTGGATCTAAATGGATGCGGCTGGCGTTGTTTACTGACAATGTTGGCTTCCCTCATCAGCGCTCGGACAAGGCTCCTTCCTGCTGCAATATTTTGCGATTTCAGGCCCTCGCTGATCATCCTGGAGCCCATGGCTTCGCGGCTTTCACTGTGCAGCTCAACGACTTTCATCCTGAGTTCTTCACGTCTGATCCGCGGCTTGGATCGCCGCTGAATCCACTCATAAAAGCTGCTGCGCTTCACACCGAAAACACGACACACCACGGCCGTCGGAAATGACTCTCTTAGCTCTACGATCATCGGAAACGATCGGGATCCGACATCAAGAGAGCGGTAGCCTTTTTTAAGATTTCAGCTTCCATCTCCATGCGCTTGATCTTGGCTTTTAGCTCCTGGATTTGGCGCTGATCGTCAGTAATCGCCTTGGTGCCTTCAACTGACCGGCCCTCGCGCTCCTTACGAACCTGATCAACCCAGCGCCGTAAAGCGGTGGGCCCGATATCCAGCGAAGCACAAACCTCTGGAACCGGGCAGTTATCATCAAGCACCATGCTCGCAGCATGCAGTTTGAACTCGCGGGTGTAGACCTTTCTTTCGTTCATGGAACCTCCAAGTTGGCGAAATCATATCGCCCTTAAGAGGTGTCCGGAATTATTAGGCCAGTTCA
>NZ_RCOE01000226.1:0-55851 GCF_004321495.1 Pseudomonas sp. Sample_10 | reverse complement strand
GGCTTCTTCTGATCCGGCGCGATATCGCGTAACGGCTATCGCGGGCAAGCCTTGCTCCTACAGACCGCGCAAATCTGTAGGAGCCGGCTTGCTGGCGATGGCATCCGCAAACACACCGCAAATCATCGCCCTGCCGCCCTGGCACGGGCTTTGCGTGCCCGCATTACACGCAACCGCAGCGCCCGAAAGTCCACAAGCTCAAAAAAAACCAGAGAGGACTTATGACTATTCCTTCCACACAGCTCAAACCCACACTCGGCACCCTGCATTTATGGGGCATTGCCGTCGGCCTGGTGATTTCCGGCGAGTACTTCGGCTGGAGTTACGGCTGGGGCACCGCAGGAACCCTGGGCTTTCTCGTCACCGCGCTGATGGTGGCGACGATGTACACCTGCTTCATCTTCAGTTTTACCGAGTTGACGACGGCGATTCCCCACGCAGGCGGACCATTTGCCTACAGCCGCCGAGCCTTCGGCGAGAAAGGTGGATTGATCGCCGGTATCGCCACCCTGATTGAATTTGTCTTTGCGCCCCCGGCCATCGCCATGGCCATCGGCGCCTACCTCAACGTGCAGTACCCGGAACTGGACCCGAAGCTCGCGGCAGTCGGCGCCTACATCATTTTCATGACCCTCAATATCCTCGGTGTCGGTATCGCGGCCGCCTTTGAATTGGTGGTCACTGTATTGGCCGTCGCCGAACTGCTGGTGTTCATGGGCGTGGTTGCGCCGGGGTTCAGCTTCAGCAACTTCGTACTCAACGGCTGGTCGGGTGCCAATGAATTCACGATAGCGTCGATTCCCGGCATTTTCGCGGCCATTCCCTTCGCCATCTGGTTCTTTCTCGCCATTGAAGGCGCGGCCATGGCGGCCGAAGAAGCCAAGGATCCGAAACGCACGATTCCCCGCGCTTACGTCAGCGGCATTCTGACCCTGGTGTTCCTGGCCATCGGTGTGATGGTGATGGCCGGGGGTGTCGGCGACTGGCGTCAACTGTCGAACATCAACGACCCGCTGCCCCAGGCCATGAAAGCCGTGGTCGGCAACGATTCGACCTGGATGCACATGCTCGTGTGGATCGGCCTGTTCGGCCTGGTGGCTAGTTTCCATGGGATCATTCTTGGCTACTCGCGACAGTTCTTTGCCTTGGCCCGCGCCGGCTACCTGCCACGCGGCCTGGCCAAGCTTTCGCGGTTCCAGACCCCGCATCGGGCGATTCTCGCCGGTGGCGTGATCGGCATCGCCGCGATCTACAGCGATGGCCTGGTCAACCTGCAGGGCATGACCCTGACGGCCGCGATGATCACCATGTCGGTATTTGGCGCGATCGTGATGTACATCATCAGTATGCTGAGCCTGTTCAAGCTGCGTAAAACCGAGCCGAACCTGGAACGCACCTTCCGTGCACCGGGCTACCCGATCGTACCGGGCATCGCGCTGTTTCTGGCCGTGGTGTGCCTGGTGGCGATGGCGTGGTTCAACACCTTGATCGGGTGTGTGTTCCTCGGCTTCATGGCCGCCGGCTACCTGTATTTCCAGCTGACCGCACGGCAACGTTCAGAGGCACCGACGGACGCTATGCTCGAAGGTATCTGAATGCACCGACGCCGGGCGCACGCCCTATTTGTGAGCGCCCGATTCCTGTAGGAGCGAGACTTGCCCGAAGGGCATGATGCGGTGTGACTGAAACGCTGTGTAATCGTTTTTCGCGGGCAAGCCTCGCTTCTACGGGTCATCAATTAACCAGGAGGACAGCATGGCCGTTTATGTCCATTGCGTCGGCGCCCAGACCTATCGCTTCGATAGCCTCAAGGAAGTGATGGCCAAGGCCAGCCCGGCGCGGTCCGGGGACTTCCTGGCCGGTGTCGCCGCGCTCAATGATGGCGAACGCGTCGCCGCGCAAATGGCGCTGGCTGACATCCCGCTCAGCCACTTCCTGCAGGAAGTGCTGGTTCCCTACGAGGACGATGAAGTCACCCGCCTGATCATCGACACCCACGACAAGCAGGCTTTCGCCGTCGTCAGCCACCTCACCGTCGGCGGCTTTCGCGACTGGTTGCTCAGTGATGCCGCCGACGAACAGGTCCTGCGCGCCCTCGCCCCCGGCCTGACCCCGGAAATGGCCGCGGCCGTGTCAAAGATCATGCGCGTGCAGGATCTGGTGCTGGTGGCGCAAAAAATCCGCGTGGTCACCCAGTTTCGCGGCACCCTGGGCTTGCGCGGGCGCCTGTCCACACGCCTGCAACCCAACCACCCGACCGACGAACCGGCCGGTATTGCCGCGAGCATTCTCGACGGTCTGCTGCACGGTAACGGCGATGCCATGATCGGCATCAACCCGGCCACCGACAGCATCGCCTCAATCTGCGCCATGCTGGAAATGCTCGACGCGATCATCCAGCGCTACGAGATTCCGACCCAGGCCTGCGTGCTGACCCATGTCACCACGTCTATCGAAGCGGTCAATCGTGGCGTGCCGCTGGACCTGGTGTTCCAGTCGATCGCCGGCACCGAAGCTGCGAATGCGAGCTTCGGTATCAATCTGAATGTACTCAAGGAAGGTTATGACGCCGGATTGAGCCTCAACCGCGGCACACTCGGGCAAAACCTGATGTATTTCGAAACCGGCCAGGGCAGCGCCCTGTCGGCCAACGCCCACCATGGCGTCGATCAACAAACCTGCGAAACCCGGGCCTACGCTGTCGCGCGACACTTCAAACCGTTTTTGGTGAACACCGTCGTAGGATTTATCGGTCCGGAATACCTCTATAACGGCAAACAGATTATTCGCGCCGGTCTCGAAGATCACTTCTGCGGCAAGCTGCTGGGCGTGCCGATGGGTTGCGACATCTGTTACACCAACCACGCCGAGGCCGACCAGGATGACATGGACACCCTGCTGACCTTGCTGGGCGTGGCCGGGATCAACTTCATCATGGGCATCCCCGGCTCCGACGACATCATGCTCAATTACCAGACCACGTCGTTCCACGATGCGCTCTATGCCCGGCAGACCCTGGGGCTCAAACCTGCGCCGGAGTTCGAACAGTGGCTGGCGAAAATGGGCATCTTCACCCAGGCGGACGGCCGGGTTCTGTTCGGCAACAGCCTGCCACCGGCCTTCCGCCAGGCCTTGGCGCAACTGGGATGAGTGTTGATATGGAAAAGCCGCCTTACGACCCGCACAACCCATGGCTGGAGCTGCGACGCCTGACACCGGCGCGCATTGCCCTTGGCCGTACGGGCACCAGCATGCCCACTCGCGCGCAGCTGGACTTTCAATATGCCCACGCTCAGGCCCGGGATGCGGTGCACTTGCCGTTTGACCACGGGGCATTGCGCTCACAACTGAGCGAGCGCGGGCATGCAAGTCTTTTGCTGCATAGCGCGGCCGTTGACCGCAACAGCTATTTGCAACGCCCCGATCTTGGGCGAAAACTGAGCGATGCGTCGGCCCAGGTTCTACGTGATCACGCTTCGGCCAATCCGGGCGGAGTCGACCTGGTGATCGTGGTCGCCGATGGTTTGTCAGCGTTGGCCGTTCATCGCCATACGCTGCCGTTTCTGGCGCGACTGGAAGAACAGGTTCGCGCCGAAAACTGGTCCGTCGCCCCGATCGTGCTGGTGGAACAGGGCCGCGTTGCCGTCGCCGATGAAGTCGGCGAATTGCTGGGGGCGAAAATGACCGTGATCCTGATCGGCGAGCGCCCAGGCCTGAGCTCGCCAGACAGTCTGGGGTTGTATTTCACCTATAACCCCAAAGTCGGCCTGACAGACGCCTATCGCAACTGCATCTCCAATGTGCGCCTGGAAGGCTTGAGCTACGGCATGGCGGCACACCGTTTGCTGTATTTGATGCGCGAGGCCTGTCGGCGGCAGTTATCCGGGGTCAATCTGAAGGACGAAGCGCAAGTCCAGACCCTGGAGTCAGACGCCGGCGCAGACATGAAGGGAAATTTCCTACTAGGCCCGCCGGATGCCTGAAGCGCTTGCGCGTTGCACTTTCGTTCCAGTTTCAGGCAGGATCGGCTCGCGGCTGCCAGGATTTCCCGTTGCCGTTCAAGCACGCAAGACAGCCACTTGAAGACGAGACCTACCATGCGGATTATTCAAGCGACCCTCGAACACCTGGACCTGCTGACCCCGTTGTTCGTCAAATATCGCGAGTTTTATGGCTCCCTGCCGTATCCGGACTCGTCCCGGGCGTTTCTCGAAAAACGCCTTCGTCGCAAAGAGTCGGTGATCTACCTGGCCCTTTCCGATGATGACAACAACAAACTGTTGGGCTTTTGTCAGTTGTACCCAAGCTTCTCTTCGCTTTCGCTTAAACGCGTGTGGATCCTCAACGACATCTACGTCGCCGAAGACGCACGTCGCCAACTGGTCGCCGACAATCTGATTCGTACCGCGAAAAAAATGGCCAAGGAAACCAATGCCGTGCGCATGCGGGTGTCTACCAGCAGCAACAACGCAGTGGCGCAGAAAACCTACGAATCCATCGGATTCAAGGAAGATACCGAGTTCAAGAACTACGTATTGCCGATCAGCGACGAGCTGTAAGGTCGCTGCAGCGGGGTCGATCTCTGCCATGCAGAGGATCGACCCCTGAGGCCGTCAATCCATCCGATGGAATTTTCCCGCCCCCTCAAACTCAAGGGTTCAGGGTGTGTTTGTGTGAGTTATTAATTGTCACCAGACTTGCGCACGTTCAACCGACATGCCCCGCTACAATCTCGACGCGCTTTTCACCACTCAACTCGTATAATGCCGATCTTTCCGGCTTGTAAGAAAAACTACGTCCGTTCGTAGGCTTTCGCGAAGTCATCCGCACAAGGCCCGCTGACCTGGACCGTTATCACAGGTGCTTTCCATGGATTTCAACCCGCTCGACCTAGTCCTGCATCTCGATGTCTACCTCGATTTGCTGGTAACCAATTACGGGCCATGGATCTACGCCATTCTGTTTCTGGTGATTTTTTGTGAAACCGGCCTGGTGGTCATGCCGTTCCTGCCGGGTGATTCGTTGCTGTTCATCGCCGGCGCAGTTGCCGCAGGTGGCGGCATGGACCCGGTGCTGCTGGGTGGCCTGCTGATGCTGGCGGCGATATTGGGCGATAGCACCAACTATGTGATCGGACGAACGGCGGGCGAACGCTTGTTCAGCAATCCGAACTCGAAGATCTTCCGCCGCGACTATCTGCAACAAACCCACGACTTCTATGAAAAGCACGGCGGTAAAACCGTGACCCTGGCGCGCTTCCTGCCCATCATCCGCACCTTTGCACCGTTCGTCGCGGGCGTTGCGCGGATGCCGTACCCGCGCTTCTTCGCCTTCAGCGTGCTGGGCACCATCCTTTGGGTCGGCGGTCTGGTCACCCTCGGTTACTTCTTCGGCAACGTACCGTTCATCAAGTCGAACCTGTCGTTGCTGGTGGTCGGCATCATCCTGCTATCGCTGGTTCCGATGATCATCGGCGTGGTGCGCAGTCGCTTCGGCAACGCAGCGTCCAAAGCTCACACGCGCTGATCCTCGATGTGGTCCCTGAGCGCCTGGCGTCGCCGGCGCATTCTGGCCAGGCACCCGATTGCCGACGATATGTGGCAACGGGTGCGCCATCACCTGAGCTTTCTCGACGGCATCACCGCGGCCCAGGACCAATGGCTGCGTGAAGCCTGCGTGCTGTTCCTCGAAGACAAACACCTGACTGCCCTGCCCGGCGTCGAATTGCATCAGGAGCAACGCCTGTTGCTCGCCGCCCAGGCGCAACTGCCGCTGATGAACCTGGGTGATCTGAACTGGTACCAGGGCTTTCACGAAATCATCCTCTACCCCGACGACTTCCTCAGCCCCCAGCGCCACCGCGACGCCAGTGGCATCGAACACGAATGGAACGGCGAGCACAGCGGTGAAGCCTGGCAGCAAGGGCCGATCATCCTCGCCTGGCCCGGTGTGATGGCCAGTGGTGGCTGGGAAGGCTACAACCTGGTCATCCACGAACTGGCGCACAAACTCGACATGCTCAACGGCGACGCCAATGGCCTGCCACCGCTGCACGCCGACATGCGCGTCAGCGCCTGGGCCAAAGTCATGCAGGACGCCTACGATGACCTCGACCGGCAGCTGGAACACAACCCGGACGCCGAGACCGCAATCGACCCATACGCCGCCGAGAACCCTGCCGAGTTCTTCGCCGTCACCAGTGAATACTTCTTCAGCGCCCCGGATTTGCTGCACGAGGCTTATCCACAGGTGTATGAGCAGTTGCAGCTGTTCTACCGCCAGGATCCGCTCGGAAGATTGAAGCAACTTCAGGCGCATGATCCGGTCTATCAGCCACACGACTAAGGTCTACACGACTTCTGGTCCATGGCGTCGGCGTAGGAATATGCCTATAATCGCCGCCACTTTTTGGTCAATCCGGCCAAGTGTTTTTGGTCAACTAACGGGGGCAACGCCCAATGAGCTACAGCAAGATTCCGGCTGGCAAAGACCTGCCGAACGACATCTACGTCGCGATCGAGATTCCGGCCAACCACGCGCCGATCAAATACGAAATCGACAAAGACAGCGATTGCCTGTTCGTTGACCGTTTCATGGCCACCCCAATGTTCTACCCGGCCAACTACGGTTACATCCCGAACACCCTGGCCGACGACGGTGATCCCCTCGACGTGCTGGTCGTGACCCCTTATCCGGTTGCACCAGGTTCGGTGATCCGCGCCCGTCCGGTCGGCATCCTGAACATGACCGACGACGGCGGCGGCGATGCCAAAGTCATCGCCGTTCCACACGACAAGCTGTCGCAGCTGTACGTCGACGTGAAGGAATACACCGATCTGCCACCCCTGCTGATCCAGCAGATCGAGCACTTCTTCGCGAACTACAAGGATCTCGAGAAGGGCAAGTGGGTCAAGATCGAAGGCTGGGCCGGCGCAGACGCCGCCCGCGAAGCGATCACCAAGTCGGTAGCTGCCTACAAAGGCTAAGCCGCCGCGGTACGCTTCTGGCGACCCGCTTCAAGAAAAACCCCGGTGATCCGGGGTTTTTTGTGGGCGCTTGAAAAGCATCACTTAAACGCCTTGTTTAAGATGGCTCTGTTTTGGTTTTTTCTTGTTTAATTTTCGCCGTTTACGTCTTACATCAAGTCTTAAATTTCCCTCGTTTTTGAACGGCTCGTTTATTCAAAGCCTTATGCCGCCTCCGTAGACTCATGTTTATGAAAAAGAACACTAGCGGCCCACGCTTTCGAGCGCTCCTTCGACTTGCCAACATCACGACATCCGGTTTTGCCGAGTTTTTGAACACGGCACCACAAAATGTCCACAACTGGTACACCCGAGGTGTGCCCGCCCACTGCCTGGAAGAAGTCGCCACGCGGCTCTCCGTGAACAGGGAATGGCTGAAAACCGGTGAAGGCCAGAAAGATGCCCGGCATCTGCGCGTGGCCGACGAGTCGGGCAACGTCTTCGACGCCCAGGCCATCCGCGGCGTCTATACCGTGGTCGAACCCACCGATGTCGACTTGCCGTTCTACAAGGAAGTCCCGACGGCCACTGACCCCAACAAAACCCACGTCGTCGAGGACCGAGAAGAGTCCATACGCCTTCCCCGCAGCCACCTCGACTCCCTGGAAATCAACCACTGCGACGCCATCTGCGCCCGTATGGTCGGCAACAGCATGGCCGAGAAAATCGAAGAAGGTTCGACGATCGCCATCGACCGGGGCCTGACACAAATCGTCGACGGCCAGATCTACGCTGTCGAGCACGACGGCATGCTGCGCATCAAATACCTGCACCGAATCCCCGGCAACGCCCTGCGGATGCGCAGCCACAACAGCGGCGAGTACCCAGACGAGATCCTCAGGCGCGAACAGATCGAAGAACAGAACTTCAGGGTGTTGGGTTGGGTGTTCTGGTGGTCGACGCTGAACAAACGCAGGCCGGAGGTGCCGTTCCTGTAAAACGTCATCAATTGCGGATGTCGTCGCATCGCAAGGCTCTGGTCGGCACCTTCTACTGGGAATTTCCATCAAACCTGCGTATGCTGCGCCCCACATTTGCGCATCGACCCGCCCCGCGGCTCAGATCGCACCGACAAGGCAGATGACTTTCTCGCCGAGTCCCGCAGCCGGACGCAAGATCCGGGTGTACGTTTTGAAGGCTGGCGCGGTTTACCAAAAATGATCCAAGCCAGTCCCCGAGAAGCCGGCCACAAGCCGGCTTTTTAATTGTCCAAAATAAACCTATCCCATCCGAGAAGCCACCTGATAGCTTAGCTATTCCGGGGTCTTCAGGCGCTTTCCTGTCCGATGGTGTTCAACACCATTTAACCTCATCCAACAACACAGTGGGGGGACAGGTGGGGGGACATAAGGGACGACAGGGAGAATCCAATGGGTAAGTTGAATCCGAAACAAGTCGAAAACCTGACCGAACCGGGCACCTATGAAGATGGTGATGGGCTTCGCTTGGTTGTCAAACCTACCGGGCGCAAATCCTGGCTACTTCGCTTCCAACTGGCAGGACGTCGCAGAGAGATGGGCTTGGGGTCATTCCCTGAAGTGAGCCTCAAGAAAGCTAGGCTTGAAGCCAGCGCTAAGCGCAGTCTATTAAGCGACGGTATAGATCCTCTAGCTGCTCGCGACATTGAACGCGCAGCCCAACTAGAAGCACAGCGAACAAGCGCGGCAAAACAGTTGAAGTTCGAAACACTCGCGAAGGACTATTGCGAGGCTCACGGAAGCACCTGGTCAGATAAGTGGCGCAAAGGCTGGCTGAGAAAGCTGGAGCTGTACGCGTTTGACCACATCGGCAAACTGTCAGCCGAGGAGATCGGCACGCCTCAGGTGCTCAAGGTGTTGCAACCCATCTGGGCTACCAAAACCAGAACCGCCGATGAGTTACGTGGGCAAATTGAACAGGTTCTGGATGCCGCCAAGGCCCGTAACCTGCGAGAAGGTGAGAACCCTGCTCGCTGGCGCGGACACTTAGACAATTTGTTGAGTCGCGCTGAAAAGAAGAAGGCTCGGAAGCGTGAGCACTTTGAGGCTTTGCGCTGGCAGGATGTGCCGGCACTGATGTTCAAGCTCAGGGCAAACTCCACACCTCCGTCTTGGGCCGCTCAACTGCTAATCATGACCAGCGCACGCGCTCACATGGTCAGGTTCGCTCGTTGGGATGAGTTTGACCTGGAAGCTGGAACTTGGTCGCTGCCGGATGAGCGAATGAAGATGCGAATAGCTTTCGTAATTCCACTCGCTGAAGAAGTCGTGACGCTGGTAAAGACCATTCCGCGAGATGAAGGAAGTACCTTTCTATTCCCTGGCCAGGGCAAGACAGGGGTCATGCATGCGAACGCTGTACGCACGCTACTGCATGGCATGGGATACGAGAGAATCACCCGACACGGCTTTCGGTCCTCATTTCGAGACTGGGCCGGGGAATGTACCCATTACCCGCGCGAGGTATGCGAGATGGCGTTGGCGCATGATGAGCGTGACCAGACTGAAGGGGCCTATTCCCGCTCGGACTTTCTCGACAAGCGCCGCGCCTTGATGAACGATTGGAGCAAATTTCTAACCACTCCCGTAACGGCCGCCAAACTCTGAGCTTGAGCCATGCCCGTTACCCACCCCAAAAATAGGGATATTAGAAACTGAGGTATCGGCCGACACGCAACGTCAACAACTACGATAAAGAACTACACAATGACAAAAACGACGTCACCACTCTTTTCAGCGCTTCAATTCGCAACACATCTGAATGAACGTATTGGCAATACCAGCATTGGTGAAGCCATCGCGAGAAACCACGGATTACTCTTGGAACATTTCTTCGAACCGCTGCTTGGCCGCGACGTACATATCAAACTGTTGAGTGATATCCGCGTGGTTACGAGCGATCTTGCACGACAAGCGGAGCTGGAGCAGGCGTGGGGTAGCGAAGTCAATGAGTATGACGACGAAACCAAGAGCATTCTCAAAGAGGCTCAATACGCCTGTTTGTACATTGAACTGGCTAGGGCCGCAGAAGCAAGCAACGAACATGTCCGCGCCTGGGCCTTCAACAACCACGCTAGCCTAATGGTCGGAGAAATTATAGAAAAATCAGCAGTCATCCAAAAACGCGAAGAATTTAAAAAACGCTCTCAACAAAACAGCAAAAACGGAAAAGCTCGAATTAAAAACTTCCTACCAGTCCAAGAAGAAGCAATAAGGCTGCTTGAGGAGTTGAAACCGAAGGGTGGCTGGCCTAGCTACCGTAGCGCAGCAACCGCACTAGAGGAGGATCTGGCCGAGTTCATTCTCAAAACCCGCCCACTTGGTTTGACCTCATCGAATATTCGAGAGCTTTTAGAGAAAACCTGGCTTCCTAAAGATAAACTCGTGAATCCTGCTTGGAAAAAGAATAAACATGCGGATGCACAATAAAGCTCAGATTTCCCGCAGCTGTGCTTTCGAGATCGACCATACGGCTCTCAGTGCCGCTGAGAGCCTTTGGCTGCGTTCCCCCCTATGCAGCGCGAGTGCTATCCGTAGGGACCGCCCTAGGCCTACCGCGCGGGTCTTTCTGACGAGGTCGTTCCATTTTTCCCATGCCGCGCCCAACCGCTTGAAGCTTCATGTAGAGATCAATCTTGGTCAGGTAGAGCACCGCCTTGCCTAGCCCATCCCGCATCAGGCTATCCCGGTGATCGACCATACCGATCCCACAGCTCTTGTAGCGCGATTTGTCCGCGTTACAGTTGTAATACACGCCTCGGCCTTTAGTAATCACATTGAGCCAGTACTGGCCTATTCGCTTGACCAGCGTTCCATCCTCCCGAACCTTGGAGCCATCAAAGAAAAACATCATATGATAATGGAAGCCTTTATCCGGCCCATGCTCCAGTTTCCATATGTAGCCCACCATATCGCCAAACAGCTTGTTCGACCTAGTGTTCTGGAACAGATGCTCTCGATCTTGCTTGGCCTCAGCCTGTGTCGTCTTGGAGAACTCTTTGCGGTAGCCCAGATCAACCCTCAGCACCAACAATCTGGAATAGCGCTCAAACAATGCATCTATGTACTCCGTCAGTTCTTTGTAATTTTTATTGCCTGAACGCTGGTAGTTTTTAAGCTTGGACTGGAACTGCTTAGATTTAGCCTCTTGGCGAATCCTATCAACACAACCGTTAAACAATGCGAGCAGCACCTGAGCATCACCGCATAGCGCTGCTCGTTTGTGCGACAAATACGTGTGATGCAAGCCCGCATCTGTAATCTGCCTGACGACCAATTCGATATACGGCTCAAACCTATACAACTCACCAAATCGGTCATCACTGAAAACATGCACTTTTACCAGCTTACGCAATATATCACCCGCAGCATTAAACTTCAGAGCGCTGCCACCGTCCCTGTCAACATACAACTCGAATGCGTCCCCCTCCGACTTGATGAGCTGCTGAGCCAAAAACGATGTTCGCTTCAGCTCACAGACCAAACCGATATCTAACTCGCCCTGTATGTCACCGCTCTCAAGCTTCATACGACACGTGCTCAAGAGCGCATTATAGCGCTCATGATTAGACACGCTTACATAGCCCTTCATACCCTTAAGCACTCAATAGATTACGTTGATTATTGATTGACTTGTCTTGGAACAAGTCAATCCATTCTTCTGTACTTTCTTCAGGCATGCCTCTCTATAAGATGGATAAGCATAAAGGACACCGATTATAATTGAACCCCATCATCACTAGAGCCATTACCAATGGCAAAGAGAGATACTACTAATTACTGCTGATAACATATAAGCCAGAAATATTTAGGCAAGCCGAGTCCGATCAAAGTACTGCCTGCAGCGCACCTCGCAACAAAAATATTAATTAAAACCCCATACAGAGTTAGTGTTCGAACTCAGCACAAAAATAGTCAGAAAATTTCAGTCTACTCACCGGTGAAGAGGCCTTTTAATGATTAGCATGCCTCCTTGGCAGACATGCGCTGCTCAATCCACGTGGTGATTTCGGAGTCGATCCAGCCAATGGCCGAGGCCCCCAGCTTGATCGGTTTGGGGAACGTAGGGTCGTACCTCGGCGACTGGACGTTCATGCGATCATAAATCGTTGACCGCCCAAGGCCGATACGCTCGGTCAATTGCTTAAGGCGCAATATCCTCGGGGAGAAAACCGTTTGGGTGTTTGTCACTTGGCTACTCGTTATGTGTTTGGGAGTGATGCGACTTTAAAGCGAGCGTGCCGCAACGATAAGACCGGCAGCGACAAGTATTTTTTTCCTGAGGATTGGCATGCTCCTCAAATGTGGAAACACGCTACCCGCCTCACGACCCGTGGAAGTGGTCTCTGCCCCCCGTTCGACGTTGCCCCTATGCATCTACACCGTCAATTCGTCTGACGTGCCTGTGAGGCCTGGCGGTGGTTTCTGGGTTTTAGCTCCGCTGCCGATGCTTCTTTTTGTGAATACTGCTCTAGGGGACCGGACACATCATTGGCCATTCCAGTAGTTTTCCATCGACGCATCGGTTGGCAAAAACCCTTCGTAAATACCCAAAAATCCCCGCCTAAAAGGAGCTTTCTGAACCGTAGGAACTAACTCAGTAGCTGAGGAACTAACTCCGCATGGCCTTTGGCTGCCAACGCCGCTAGCCCCCGCCACCAAAACGATATTGAAACTAATTTCACAACTACATCACCACACTGAATATCCCTCATGGAATCCAACACCATGTTATTTCAGTGCCCTTGCTGTACCTCCAGAAAAATTGCTTATCTCCAACCAGCCATGAAGATTGCTGCCTTCGTGGGTACTGTCGTCGGTGCCACGCACGGTGCAAGCACAGCACTCATCGATAGCCAATTAGGCTCGACCGCAGGCGCTCTTATCAGTCCGCTGGGCATCAAACTTGGACGCCTCTCGGGTGCCTTGCTTGGCGGGTTTGTCGGGAGCGTGCGCGGCTGCGCGCTCGGCGCTCAGCTCGGCGAAAAGTTGGATCGCTATGCGCTGGCCAACAACCTCTGTCTGGTCTGCGGACATCGCTTCAACCTGCCTACTTAATCAGCACACTCTCCCTAATCAACCCGGCTCGTGCTGCGATCTGCGCAGCGCTTATGCCGACCGTTACTCAAAGGAATCACATATGGCTCATCTCATTGAACAAATGGCTTATGTTGGTGCTACGCCCTGGCATGGCTTGGGCTCTGCTCTGTCACCGAATCAACCCCTGGAAGTCTGGCAACGCGAAGCCGGCATGAACTGGCAGATTCAGGACAGCCCAGTTCATTTCAAAGCCGATGCCGCCCGTCACCTAGGCACCATTCACTCATTCCCGGAGCAAAAGGTGCTGTACCGATCCGACACTAAAGCACCTCTGTCGGTGGTCTCGCATCGCTATCAAGTGGTCCAGCCCCGTGAAGTTTTGGAGTTCTATCGAGAACTGACGGAAGTCACGGGCTACGCACTTGAAACCGCTGGAGTGCTCAAAGGTGGTCGTAAGTTCTGGGCTCTCGCCAGGACAGGCCAGGCGACAACCCTAAGGGACAAGGATCAAGTCAACGGTTATCTACTGCTGGCGACTTCGTGCGACGGCACATTGGCTACCACTGCGACCCCCACCACCGTTCGCGTGGTCTGCAACAACACCCTGAGCATCTCCTTGAACAGCGCCAGTCACGCCATAAAAGTGCCGCACAGCACGCGTTTTGACCCGCAAACCATCAAAAAGCAACTAGGTATTGCCGTCTCGCGATGGGACGAATTCATGTATCGGATGCATGCCCTCGCCGAACGCAAAGTTCAGACGAAAGAAGTCATCGGCTTTTTTATGGAAGTGCTATGCGACACCGGCGCGCATGACCCCATTCCAAATGTACTGCCCAACAAACGAGCTATGGAGAAGGTGCAAAGCCTCTACGAAGGTAAAGGCCGAGGATCTGAAATGGAGTCCGCTCGCGGAACAGCATGGGGCTTGCTGAATGCCGTGACTGAATATGTGGATCATGAAAAGCGTGCCAGGAGTTCTGAGTATCGAATGGATTCGGCATGGTTTGGGCAAGGCGCAGTAATCAAACAGAAGGCACTCGATGCAGCGTTACAACTCGTTGCGTGAACCATCAAACACAGCATCGCCGAGCGCCTTCTCCAATGGGGCGTTCGGAATCTTTTTATCCCAGCACCGCCCTCAGTAACTGCGCGCCCACCCTCTTGTACTTTCACGCGTTCGGATAGGAATCCCAGCATGAAATATCCCAAGCTCAAATCCGGTGAAACGACCGACACCTATGCCCTGGAATCACCGCTCACCGAGGCGGACGTTTTACAAATGGCTCAACAACTCGCTATGTATCGCCTGACAAAAGGACGTGCATTGACTGAACGCAGACTCGTATTCAGCCACCTACAAACTCTGCTGCAGTTTCATGATTACGAAGTCTTTGCTTTGTTACTGCTCGATACAGAGCACCGGGTTATTGGTTTCAGAGAGCTATTTAGCGGCCCTCTGGAAGGCGCCGGCGTGTACCCACGGGAAGTGGTGAAAATCGTACTGGAACACAACGCTGCGGCTGTGATCTTGGTTCATAAACAACCCTCTGGCACCCAAGAGGTCAGTCAAGCCGATCGCGCACGCACAACTCCTCTTAAACAAGCTCTGAATATGGTTGGCACCCAGATTTTGGATCACGTTGTGGTGGCCCATGAAGGCTGCAAATCAATGGCAGAGCGAGGGAATCTGTAAGCGGCGCGTACGAGCCAATTTAGGAAGGTGGCGCCTAAAACTCTCACCGAGCCAAATCACTTAAAACAAGGAGACTCCCATGGCATTGATACGTTTCTTGATCACACTTTTCACCTTTATCGGCGTGCTGGCAAGCGCTTCAGCAGTAGTGTTGACTGTAATCCTGATATTACGATTCCCGCCGATCCTGATCGCCGTTGGCATAGCTTTATTGCTCTTTCAATGGCTTCTCCAGCGCCAATCCAGATTCGAATAAACGGCAGAAGCCGGACAGGAGGCAGACACGCCTCCTACCGGCACAAATTAATTTTCTTATCTGGCCGATCGAAAATCCGAGCTCTGTTTCTGCGCGACCTGCCGTTCTTCCTTGTTCGGCGCTCCTCGCAAACGTCAGGATTAATTCCCGCGCAGCACTTTCGCGGACGCAAGGGAGCGAGTGTTGCTATGCAGAGCCTATCTAAATCAAGGAGCTCCGTATCAGTCGACGAACGTGACTGTACGAATCGCCCCAAGGCCAATACTGTATATAATCACAGCACTCCGGGCCGGCGCCTTCCAAAACACCTGGATTCACCTGCCAACTCTTCAATACACTCACTCAGCTAGCTCCCGACTAAAGCAGCACAGGGTTGCGCTGAAGAAAGATTACTCGGGTTTCAAACCGGCTAAAGGAGCTCAATATGTGGGTACCACCAAGCGAAGCCCCAGGCTTAGCCGACGCAATATTTCTGGATGAATTCAAAGACATAAGTGAATTGGATAATCTCAAATTAATCCAGCCGTCAGGCGGCCTAAGCCATTGCGTTTGCTTGCAGGGCAATCCATTATCCACCACTATTGCCCCCTCGACGCCTACCGAGCTACCTCTAGTCAGCATGCCGAGTAAGCATCCAGCATCAATGGCGAAAAAAGACCACCATCGTGCTGCCTTTATTGGCGATAGCCAAGGGCTTCGCGAGACGCTCCCTACCCTGAAAACGACCGTATCCGGGCAGGAGCCCATGAAAAATTTCGAAACCCTCCCCTCACTACCTGCCCCCGGGCAACCTTTGATGTTCGCAGATCTCTTTGCGGGCTGTGGAGGCCTATCTCTAGGTCTATCGCTCGCAGGGCTAAACGGCGTTTTTGCCGTCGAACGCGACAAAATGGCATTTTCTACCCTTTCGGCAAACCTGCTCGAAGGGCGTAACGTGCCTGCACCTCAATTCGAATGGCCCGATTGGCTGGAAAGAAAAGCCTGGGGTATCGACGAAATTCTTGAACAGCACCCACTTAAACTTTCCGAGCTCAAGGGCAAAGTGCATGTGCTTGCAGGAGGCCCTCCCTGCCAAGGATTCAGCTTCTCAGGAAAGCGACTAGAGTCCGACCCACGAAACCAACTGTTTGAGAAGTACGTGGAAATGGTCAAGGCCATTCAGCCAGCGGCCATTGTCCTGGAAAACGTACCAGGCATGAAGGTCGCGCATAAAGCCAAAGCTTGGAAGGACCTTGGAATTCAAGTAAAGCCCCAGTCCTACTATGACAAGCTTGTCGCAAGCCTGGATAGCGTTGGATATCAGGTCCTCGGTCGAATATTGGACTCCTCACTTTTTGGAGTCCCCCAGAAGCGACCACGCCTAATCGTTATAGGAGTTCGCAAGGATCTTGCTCGTCATCTTCGTGGAGGCGCCAGCAGAGCTTTCGAGCTGCTAGAGGAAGCTAGGCTGAAACAACTGCAGGAGCTTGGCCTTCCAGAAATAGTCAGCGCTTCGGAGGCCATTTCGGATCTGGAGATAAAGCACACGGGTATCAGGCCATGCACTGATCCTTCTTCTCGTACCGGCTTCCAAGAGCTCGCGTACAAGGGGCCTCGGACACCGTATCAAGCCCTCATGCATCAGGGGAGTGACGGCTCCATGGACAGCGTACGCTTAGCAAAACACAAGCCTGAGGTCAGTGAACGGTTCTTGAAGATCATT
The DNA here is from genome assembly GCF_004321495.1 of Pseudomonas sp. Sample_10. Lineage (NCBI taxonomy): Bacteria > Pseudomonadati > Pseudomonadota > Gammaproteobacteria > Pseudomonadales > Pseudomonadaceae > Pseudomonas > Pseudomonas sp. Sample_10. The sequence goes on along the minus strand of NZ_RCOE01000226.1, from coordinate 39,155 downwards.
CAGGACCCCGAGTGCATCAAGGGTAGCTTGATGAGCTTGGCCCAACGGGAGAAATATGGTCTCAAGAAGCACCGCATTTGCCTAATGCGAGCGGAAAATCCTGCTCCCACAATAACGACGTTGCCTGACGATGTGCTCCATTACAGCGAGCCCAGAATACTGACCGTCCGAGAGTCTGCGCGTCTGCAGTCGTTTCCCGACTGGTTCCAGTTCCGAGGTAAATTCACCACCGGCGGGAGCCAACGTACTAAGGAATGCCCGCGCTACACGCAGGTAGGCAACGCTGTTCCTCCTTACCTTGCAAGAGCCATTGGCCTGGCGATCGAGTCCGTACTAAAAGAAGCCATCGCCGCAAAAAGTCAAAAAACAATCAGTGAACCAGAACAAGAAATTTTAGCCATCGCTTAAAAACATAGGAGTCGAGGGGAATGGATAGCACCCAAATGGAAGGGGCGCGCTACCCCGCTGCCCTTGTCGACTGGGCCGGCCATCACTCGGGGGGAGTGAAGCGGCTTTTAGACAACGAAAGCGGGCAGCCCAACAAACTATTATTAAGGACAAGCCTTCTGGCTCGGCTCCAAGCCTGGACCGAGAAGCTTCCGGCCGACAGCACGAGCATCCCAAGGATTATCCTGCTGGTTGGCGGACCAGGTAATGGAAAAACCGAAGCGATCGAGTCCACTATCCACTGGCTAGACGCGAACCTAGGCTGTGGAGGACGGCTCATCGAAGAGCTTTCAAAGGCATTCCATCCATCCGCTGGATTCAAAGTTCCACGAATAGTAAGCGTCGATGCTGGAAGCCTTTCAAGACTCGATAGTAGTCTGAGCTTAGATATAGTTCAGGACGCCACTTCGACAGCTGGTCACGAGGGAAGCACTGCGCCAGCACTCCTTATCGAGGAGCTCGGCAGGCTTCTGGATGGGCCACCATCCCAAGCTTATCTATGCTGCGTTAACCGGGGCGTCCTCGATGACGCATTGATACATGCTCTCGACAATAATCTGGAAAAACCGCGCGCCATCCTCGAGGCTGTTACGCGGGCTGTAAGCCTGGCATACGATGCCCCTTCATGCTGGCCACTCGAAGGTTTCCCATCGATTGCAGTCTGGCCAATGGATGCAGAGTCCCTACTAGTCCAGCCTGACGACGCGACTTCGGCGCCAGCCGAAATCCTAATCGGCCAGGCCACTGCATCCGAAATGTGGCCCATAAAGGGAGCATGTCCAGCAGGCGAAAAATGCCCCTTCTGTACCAGCCAGGTCATCTTAGCCAGAGATGAGCACCGAACTGCGTTACTGAAGATTCTACGCTGGTATGAGCTAGCCAGCGGCAAGCGTTGGAGCTTCCGTGACCTTTTCTCCCTTACCTCGTACTTGTTGGCTGGTCACCACCCAGTAGTTCATGACTCAGCAAGGCACACGCACCAATCAACACCTTGCCAGTGGGCCGAGAATCTTGTCGAACTTGACCACAAAGCAGCCGGCACAAAAAAGCACAACCGGCAATCACTCACTGCGATTTTCCACCTAGCAACATCAAGCTACCAACATGCACTGTTCCATCGTTGGGACAAGGATGCGGCGACCTCGCTCCGCCGTGATCTCAAGGACCTAGGCCTCGAGAAGGAGCTAGATGCCGAAGCAGGGCGAACCCTGATGGGGCTCGTGCACTTTCTTGCAGAGAGAAAGACACATTACCTTCCGGCTACAATTGCGCCATTGCTGGAAGGCCTCGTCGATACCTTAGACCCAGCATTCGCAAGTCCCGACAGTCAGGTCGCGGTAAGTAGCCAAAGCATGGTTAGCCTCGGCGACCTCGACGTTCGCTTCAGTCGCTCCCTAGCCGGCGGAATAGAGTTCATCCGCAAATATAAAGTCTTATCGCGAAACGAGCTGGAGCTACTCAAGCGACTTTCTAATGCAGACGAAATGCTTTCAATGCCTATTGTCCGACGAAGGAGACCTGTCGCGGCCAGTCGTGTTCAACATTTACTCCGCGACTTTGCTTGCCGCCTAGTCCGCAGAAGCATTTGTACCCGAACGGCAGTAGTTGCAGATTTCAAGATCCTGCAGGCTTTCCAACTGGTCGTCGAAGAGAATGACAAGCACCAGCTTTACGAGGTTGTACAGCAAGTGAAGGGCCTGCTGAATACAGGTCAGGAATTCGAGGTCTCACTAACCACTACATTCGGACAACCACTTCCACCCAAGCAACGTCAGGCGACATTGGTTGTGCCTCTACGCCAGGTCAGGATGCTGCCCCAGAACACTCCAGGACGGCCTCGTCCACCAATCTGTTACCTCGGGGTCGGCCATGTGCAATCGGCGCAAGCAATCCCCCTTACCTATGACTTGTTCAAGGCAGTGAAGGAGCTAGAGAGGGGGCTATCCCCTGCTTCTCTCCCTCGTACGGTCTTGGCGCTATTAGATACAACAAAAGCTCGTCTTTCCGGTTCCATTGTCCGGGATGAGGAACTTCTCGAGCATGCCAAAATCCGCATCGGGTCAGATGGCACTGTAGTAGCTCGCTCATGGGATGGCTTAGTCGCGAGCAAGGAGGATGTCGAATGAGCCTTATGGAATTCAAACAAGCACCTTGGCGCTTCTCCAACAGCATTTATCAGAAGTCGGCTCTAGCCATGAGCCCCGCGCCGGAATACGCAAGCTCAGAGGTCCTTCTAGCCTCGCTCTACCGGACGATAGGCTTTGAATCAGTAAGCGAAGGCAGCGTGCCACAGGCGGGACGTGACTTAGATCGACGCATACAGAAACTTCGGGAAAAGAGCCAACTGCCGCCAACTGGAGCCGTAATAGGCGTGGATGCCTGGCACACAGTGCTTCACGGGATATTGGAGAGCCCAAAACTTCCTAACCAGTCTTCCAAACGCTTTGTGCAGGTTACTCCTCTCGTACCAGGAGCGGCGATCTTCTCTGGCTCCGCTCGCCTAAGTAGCAACTCCTGGCCTGCCGGCAGCTTGATACGCCGCATGGTTTGCCTGGGTTCAAAAGATCAGGAATCAGCACAGCGCCTTTGGAAACATCTCTTCGACTCTTTAAGTGTCAATGATAACGACGACTTCTTCGCTCGCTGGCTTGAGCAGGAGACATCGTCGTGGAATCAAGGCACAGGTGCATGGTCTCTTGCGCGGATTCCGGAAGAGGAAGCAACAACACTGACGGCGTCCGACTTTAAGGAAATTCAATTCCTGCCAGCCAGACGATTTGCCAAGGACCTGCAAGCCATCATGCAGGCGAAAGACTCCATGACTCGCCGGCAATGGACTAGTTTATTAGAGGCTGTGCTGCGCCTAGGAGCAGTCTCCCATGTGACATGGTTATGTGATGTCCACGCGAGGATTTGGAGCTGTCTCTCCGCAGCATTTACCGAGGGCGCGACGCCTAACGAGCAAGAGGTAAGGATCGCAATTTTCCCTGAAGCCCCGCAATACATGGCTTACGGAGGAAAGGCACTTCAAGGTATCAAGGACAAGGTGTCCAGCTACCTAAACGCGAGACTGGGGATAAATACGCTCCTTTGGTCACTGAAGCAAATAGGAACCCCCTACGAGGGCGATTTCTCCTCAAGCAAAGGAATTGCCGCACTTTGCCAGCATATCCAAAACCATAGAGATTCCCTCCTTCGCGCAGGGACTCTCGAAACCATTATCGATATACGCGAGCAAGAAGCTCGCGCGTTGCTATGTAGGAAAGGTATCGGCTCGAATTTGCTGGAATTCGCGAGGCACGCGCTAGGGCAACGCCAGACTGCAGTCCCGTTGCTCAGGGGGTATGACCAGGGATATATCCTCAAGAAGAAAGGAAGCAGTCCGTCCAGCCCATGGATCGTATCCCTTGGACCTGTAGCTGTGTTGGCTTTAGTCCACTGCGCCCTCGCCGGGATGGGTGGGCCTCGCTCAATCCATAGACTAGGACTACACCTCGAGGCCTACGGCATTACCGTAGATAAACACGAAATAGCCAGGAATGACTTGGGGCACCAGCTAAGGATGCTTGGTCTTGTGCTCGATAGCCCAGATGCCGAGAGCGGCATGCTGCTATTGCCACCCTTCCACACGAGCCAAGTCCTTCAGGAATACGAATATGAATAAACTCGCAAACTGGCTCGCATCAATTGTCCGTGAAAAAGCTTTGGGTGCAACACAGGGGCTTAGCGGCAAGAAATTTGAGTATCGGCTGATTTTCCGCGGCCCACCCCTTGAGATTCTCGAGCAAGTCTACGTGGAGCTCGCTCGTGATGGGGGAATTCAAGTTATGTCTGGAATAGACGGCAGTATGGTGACTCTACCAGTACTGCTCCAGTATCCAACTGACCAGTTGAATAGCCATAAGCTTCGTATCGGGGAGTCTGGCAAATGCGATAACGACCATTTGCTGGATGTACGAAATGATCCAAATAATTCCAGCTTCGTAGCCCTAGTTCCTGCGGGCCAGCACAACAACCTTTCGATCGAGTCTTCAAGTGATGTATTCGGCATGAGTGCCGATCTCGAAAAATGGTGGGACGACGGCTTTGTGCAGCAATCGGTAAATGAGGCATTGCTCGCCGCAGGCATCGTAGATCCGCAGAGAGACGATGCGAAGCAATTAATCCGTGCAGCTGCAAGCTCCATCGACGAGGTGGATCCAGAGCATGCCAACCACGCAGCTTCATGGCGCATGCTATCCCGCATATTTTCGATAGAGACTGCCCAACTACATCTCTCACCAGGAAATGCGCTTGCCCTGGCATGTGGTCTCCCCCCAATGGCAGACAATGGGCTCTCGTCGAAGGCACAGCTCTCCGTCATAGCGAAAATTGCAGATGAGCTTGCTGATGGGTTCAAGACTGGTATTGAACGCCTAGCACAGGGCGCGCCTGACGATATCGCTCAAGCTCTTCGCGAATTGCTCCACCACCTTCAAGCAAGCTGCGACGTCCCTACTGCCTTTGAACGTGCGACCCAGGCTTTTTATTTGCCAGGGAAAGCCCTAGCGCTAGTTTCTCCACCCGTTTGGTGGACGCTGCTAACTATAGAGCAATGGACTGTTCTGCTTGCCGAAGAGCCCGATGAAGTTATCGGAGAAATCAGTATTCGATGCACGAATAGTATTATTCCCGCAACCAAGGGCTTACCAGCGATAGTGCGTGATAAGGTGGAGCTAGCCGTCTCTACGAGCGAAAGCGGTCAACCAGAAGAGTTTCTACTGACAGGGGGCTCCTATGGTAAGGCGCCAACCCCGTTACAAGCATCCTCTAGCGGAATTAATGAATACACAGATCTTCTCCCTCCCGCACACAAGACACCCTTAACTTATAAGGTCACCTCTACGGGTTGCAAGCCTGCAAGTGTCCGGGTCATTTCGTTAATGAACTGGAAGCCAGGGATACTGGTAACCTGCAGGCTAGCGACAAAACTGTCACCACCTAAGAAACCCAGTAAAAAGACTGCAGCGATGGACTGGGAGACATCCCTTTCGCTGCCTGGTTCGGGGCGATATGAACTGCGCTTCCACTTATCGCCAGGAGCAACCATTGGCAAAGTGGAAGGCATGTCGGACGATGCTACTGAACTAGAAGGACAGCAACAATCCATCGACGCGCGGATCGTTGGAGAAGATGAATATCTAGTAGAAGTTGAGGCCGACGGTAAGTATCAGCTAGATATCGCCTTTAACCTCTTGGGCGAGGCCTCTCCTCAGACCTGCAGAGTTTACCTTGCTTGCGATGAAGCAAAGGAGGAAGGCTGCCGGAGTGAGTTCGAGCGCCTAATCAAGCTAAACCGCCGACATCTTGAAAAGTTCGACACAAAGGCCGTCGTCCATCTGGACCGGAATGCGCGTGCTTCAAGCTTGCAGACCTGGATACTTGAGGAGCAGAACGTAGCCAAATCGTTCAGCCCCCTAGTGATAGCAGATGACTACGTATCTAGTTGGGTTCCACCCAACTGGAATGCCGCTAACGGTCCAATTCTCTCGCAAGGCCGCTTCCTGCATGACCCGCGCCCGAACATTCTGAGTTTCCAGCCACCAAAAGGATTCGTGGAAGCTCGCCAAGAGATTGCAAAATATATACGAGGCGATGACCAGTCGGGACTCATCGAGTCTGCGACGCTAGGAGCCTGGCTCTCGGATGACACTGAGTTTCGCGTACTCGCCGAAACCTATCTTGATGCTTATATGTCTTGGCTCGACACCGACCCGGACATTGCTTGTTGGATAGATGCCATTGCGGTCTGCTCGCTAGAACTAGACGGACGAACCCTGAGTAGAATTCCAGACGCCATCATCCTTTCCCCCCTTCATCCATTGCGACTTGCATGGCATTGCCTTGCCCAGAAAGTCCTACGGGATGAAGTGGAAGGCGACTCCCCCTTACCTTGTCCGGCGGCAAGTATTCTTGACCCAGATTGTGTTCCCGACCTGTTGACCATCTCTCTACAGTCTCCAAGTGGCGTAGAGCGAATAGACTTTCTGTCCGTCGAATGTAGCTCGGACTATTGGTCCGTTCTCTGGAATGGCTCTCGTCTTGGACAGTTACCAGCCCGTACCCGCCGGCCCCCATTCGACAATACTTTTGGCCTAACTGTCGGTGGTATCTCAAGTGGATTCAGTCCAGCTCAGGTTTCGCGCGCACTCGACGATGTAACTAACCTTCTTGCAGCAAAGCCCATTATCAGTCTGGTAGTGTCTAGTGCAGGTGGTACCACTGATGCCTGCAACGAAGGTTTAACCAACTGGTGTACAAAGCGGTTCGGTAACGGAGGCGCGAAAGCACCGATGCAAAGTGTCGGTGCGAAGATTTTGGAAGTTTTCGATACTAGGCTTTCAGGAAGGCCTGACCAAGCCACGATCGCCAACCTCTCCGAGGACACCGATAACCACGTTCGCTGGTATGACAAACAACCTTTAGGCGCCACGCCTGATCTAGGCATCATTGCACAATTAGATTCGGCAGAACCTGGGTCCAAAGATGTAGGCATGCTCTCACCGATGGGCGTTGGCGGCCTAATCAGACATAGGGTTAGGCGTCAGCTTCAAGGCTCATTCCTAAGTGAATCACGTCAAGGCCTGCAGATGCCTCCCTCTGGCGAACCATTTGCCGACAAGGTGTCAACATGCATGCTCATGGTCGAAAGGATGAGGGACAGTAAGGTAGGCCTGCAGTTCTCGCCAAGCGTCCACGCAGTGTCAGACATGCTTAAGGAAAATAGCGCCGGTTACGTTGCAGTCTCGTCCTCTGCAATTGACCCTGCTTGCTTTTTGGGTGGATGGATCGAAGGCACTTACCTGTGGGACTACGACCTCCCCTCGTACTCCCATCGTGCAGGCGATACCAGTGGCTACTACCTCTTATCACAGGTCAAGGAAGCCGATCGTGATGCGTTACGCCGTGTACTGAAGCCCCTTCCAGGATGCGACAACTTAAACGATTCCAAGGTCGAGCAGATTCTTCTGGAGGTCGCTAGAAGGGGAATCCCCACCGTACGCGGCCTCTCTGGGGACGATACAGGTGCTACAGGCGACCTTGGCCTCTTCCTAGCGGTCCGACTCCTTCAAGACCAGTTCCGCGTTGAAGGAAACCTGAATAGCTTGTTACCAGTGCTGGCGGGGTCGTCAGAGGAATCTACAATCGCAATAATCGTTCCCGTCGACCCATTCAGAGGTTATCTTGCCGACCTTGCACGTTCCCTCGGCAAAGAACGCAAAGAGACCTCCCTTTCACGCCCCGACCTGCTGGTAGTCGGCGTACGAATCAGTAGCGACAAAGTGCATCTCCATCTGACGCCCATAGAGGTCAAGTGTCGTCAAGGAAGTGTGTTCGGAGCCACCGATGCCTTCGAAGCCCTTTCGCAAGCCAGAGCACTCTCAAAGCTTTTGGAGGCCATCGAGGAACGCGCCAGTAAATCTATGGCATGGAGCCTGGCTTACCAACATCTACTACTTTCTATGATTGGCTTTGGCTTACGAGTCTACAGTCAGCATCAGGCAGTAGAGGGGCAGGCGACCCGATGGGCGAGTTACCACGAGCGCATCGCCGCAGCGATCCTCGACCCTGCATCAAGACCTAGCCTAGATTTAAGAGGACGACTTATCGTCGTCGATGATTCAACCTTGAGCGGTCCACACGATCGTGATGGCGACAATTTCGAAGAGACGATTGTCATTTCAAGTAAGGATGCAGGTCGTATCGTAGTCGACAACGACCCACAGTCGTTCTACGACGCTGTGCGTGCCAAAGTGGGTGATTGGGGACTATTGCCTCCCCTGCTGACCAAGACTACCAGCGTGCCTTCGTTCGACAGTTCCGCAGCAAAAAACGAACAATCATTAGACCCTTCAATAATTTCGAACAGCGCACCGGTAGTGCAGTTAATCGACGAAGAAACATCCTCCAGCAATTCAAATGGAGAGATCGCACCTTCCTTGATACCTGACGAATTAGGCGCAGGCGTAATCCTTTCCGTAGGCAAAACAGTTGATGGTTTCGAGCCAAGACCGCTAAGTCTAAACATATCGGATACTCGACTAAATCAATTGAACATCGGTGTGGCAGGTGACCTTGGCACAGGTAAGACCCAATTCCTCAAGTCGCTTATCCTGCAGATATCCAGAGCCAGCGATGCAAACCGTGGGATCAAGCCACGCTTCTTGATCTTCGATTATAAGAGCGACTTTAGTAGCCCGGATTTCGTAAAGGCTACGGGGGCAAAGGTGGTAAAACCCTACCACCTACCCCTGAACCTCTTTGATACCACCGGAATGGGGGAATCTTCCGCACCATGGTTAGATCGGTTCCGGTTTTTCGCAGACGTCCTCGACAAGGTGTACTCGGGCATAGGTCCTGTGCAGCGGGACAAACTGAAAGCAGCTGTCCGTAACGCTTACGAGGCAGCTACTGCTCAAGACCGCCAGCCTACGATCTACGATATCCATGCGGAATACAGAGAGATACTCAGCGGAAAGTCGGACGCGCCAATGGCAATCATTGATGATCTGGTAGACATGGAGGTGTTTGCGAAGACCAAGGGGGAAACAAAACCTTTTGACGAATTCTTCGATGGCGTTGTGGTGATATCCCTGAGCTCCATGGGACAAGACGACCGCAGCAAGAACATGCTCGTCGCCATCTTACTAAACATGTTTTACGAGAACATGCTCAAGGTACCCAAGCGAGCTTTTACTGGCACCGACCCGCAGCTCAGGGCGATCGATTCCTACCTATTGGTGGACGAAGCCGACAATATCATGCGTTACGAATTCGACGTTCTACGCAAGCTGTTGCTACAAGGCCGGGAGTTTGGCACTGGCGTGATATTAGCATCGCAATTCCTTAGGCACTTTAAGGTCGGTGCGACCGACTACAGGGAACCACTACTGTCCTGGTTCATCCACAAGGTACCAAACATCACGCCTGCCGAGCTGGGAGTCCTCGGCTTTACATCGGATCTTGCTGAACTATCAGAGCGTGTGAAGACCCTACCTAATCATCACTGCCTCTATAAGTCTTTCGATGTCTCGGGAGAGGTAATTCATGGCTTACCTTTCTACGAACTGGTTAAGAAGGGAAATGAAAGCCCGGCCTAGGAGCTCTCAACGCGGAGGTCGGATATGACCGACTTCCTCTCCCCTAAAGAACGGTCAGAAAGGATGGCCCGAATCAAGGGGAGCAACACTCGCCCAGAAATAGCACTGCGCAAAATTTTGCATAGTCTAGGCCTGCGCTACCGTTTGAATGGGGTTGGCTTGCCCGGCAAGCCTGACCTTGTCTTTCCCCGGTATAAGGCTGTGGTTTTCGTCCACGGATGCTTCTGGCACAGGCACTTCAACTGCAGAATTGCCACGACACCGAAAAGCAATACAGCATTTTGGGTGGAAAAATTCGAGAAAAATGTCGCTCGGGATTGCCGCGTAACAAATACTCTCGAAGCGTCGGGCTGGAGAGTATTCGTTGTCTGGGAATGTGAGGTTGCATCCGTTAGAAAGGCAAAGGTAACAGGAGAGCGCCTTGCTGAATGCATACGCAAGAAACAGTAGCGGCTAAAAGGTGATAGTTAATCCATCCTCTGCGTTGCCATACGTGGTGACGTAGTCGAACGCACTGCGCCAGTCATCCCTATCCCATTTTTCATTGATAGCACTCGGGACATTAAATCCGACATTTGCAGGACGTTGATTACTGTAGCTGAGAATACGAGCTAGAGTTTCGTCATCTGGATGCCGGAAGCGCGAGCCATCGGTTGAAATCAGCCATTGTTGGCAAATCACACTTTCTATCAACGCCTTACACAGATTGCCATTGCTGCCATGGTGGGGGATTTTAAAGGCTGTCAGCTCAAGTGGCTGGGTCGGAGACAACAACTGCACTGATCTCTTCAAGTCAGTAGAGAACGAATCCCCGGACAGTAATATTCGCTTACCTTGATACTCCAGTAACAGGACAATGCTGCTGGCATTAGCCGGACTATCATCGCGGTTCCGACCTCGCTCGGCGAGGCGACTGAGCGCCGACTGGCTGTCTAGCTCCCGAAGCTCTACAGCGCCCCCCATCCGTTCCAGTACTGAGGTGCTATGCTGCTCCCTCTTCAGCGCTGCCTGCACTTCTTTCTTCCAAACAGGTTTCAGCGCACTGAGCCGTTCTGCTGTTGGTCCTAAAACGGTCAAGCGCATTCCGCCTTCCAGATCCAGCCAAGGAAGAGGGAGCGTCTTTTCACAACAAACGGGACCACCATTGAAATGCTTGTTCCAGTGTTGTGTCTCAAGCCAGCGGCTCAATCGTTCGCCCTGAACGGCACCCATCGACTCAAGCCCACTGTCTGGCTTGTGGCCATCGAGATGCGCAAAACCATTAAACCAAAAATCCTTAGTCGCAAAACCTGATAGGGGAGCGGCATCGACTAGGCATGACAACAAGCCACCAATATGGTCTCGGTCTATGTGGGTGACCACTACCAGCTCGAATACGCGTTGAGCTTCAGGCAGGCTGTTGATGCGTTCACGCAACTGCCTGCCAGTTTCCTCGGTGCCCATGTCGATCAGCATTTGATAAGGCGCTTCAGAGTTCCCCCAGCGCACCCAGATGGCATCACCCTCACGCGCGGGTAGGAGTTGCAGCGTCAGCATCGTGGTCCTCCGGTAATCGGTCGCATAAATAGGTCGAGCGCCAGTCGACAAAGGGCGCGCATTTACCCAGACGAGACAGGGCTTCGCTACGAGCACTACTATCACCCTCAGCAGGCCAGTAGCGCAGCAGATCAAGAAGTAAGGAGAAGGTTTCGGTAAATAAAATGCGCTGTTTACTGGCATCACAGGCAAGTTGCAACGCTATGTGACGCTTCTCAGGAATTCGCGCCAACTGCGAGGCTAGCAAGATTTTACCGTCAGGAAGCCAGTCGAAACGCTGTACCAAATGGATGAGAAGAGCCAGCTTGTCATTGAGGCGACCTGTCTTGTGAAGGATCAGTGCGGCCAGCACGGCACCAGTTGGGTCGACGAACTTCTCCAGCAAGGTTTTCATCGCGTTACTGGCGAGCCGTGCTGCAGACTCAAACTGACCAGCGAAAACCATGCTCTCCATCGCTGAGGCAATGCTACGGGATTGCGAGATATTGATCTCGGGTAGCTTGGAAGGAGCTTCGGCATGGCGCTTTACATGACAAGTCACCGAGTAGCGATGGTCGCCAGCACTAATAGGCAGGCTTGCTCGAACCGCGCGTCCAGCTATACGTATTGTCGCAACTGGAACCTGCTCCATGTCCTCTGTATGACGGATGATCCAATGGCTTTCCACTGCATATACAGTGACATCTGAACTGATGTCGACTAATTCCATTTCTGATTTCAAGGATTGAAGCTGGTGCATTTCGCTTAGCGAATGAAAATCGTGCTCCTTGGTAGAAGCCGGAGGCTGAAACGGCAAATCTGGGTCCAGCGAGATACGGGTCGACTCTTTTTCGGTGACCGCTACAATTTTGGTGGTTCGCTTCCCATCCTCGAGAACCGCGCTAATTTCGTAGAGCCCGATTGGCAGGTCAAAGCGTCGACGAGTGGTCGCAGGCTGGATCAAAATCAAATCACTGTCGCGAATTTCCACTCGGATCCCTTCGCCGCGATAGTAGAGTTTTGAATCGACATCTATCTGCAACACCCCACTCTTTTCTCCATTAGTTGTCATAGTGGCAGCACCTTCTCATTGCTGGGAGGTTGGAGATTCAGGCAATCCTCATCTTTACCTGGAGGAGTGAGAGTCGTTACTTCAATTGCATAAAGGCCCGCGCGGACCCTAGCCGTGAGTGGCCAGGCTGAATGATTCGCGTAAAGCAATGCACCTCGATGCTTGAGGTTGGCCGTGTAGTTGGCGCTGTTGAAACCTGATCGAATAGAGATTGTCAAGTCGACATCAGGCGGCTTCGAACATTCGTGGAAAATTGCGTTGGTGATTTTTCCAGTGCATTCAACCTGCTGTATCTCACCGGCTGCGTTGGCCAAGGACTGCACTGCCGCAGGTAGGTACTCGACCAACGTATTGACCGACACACGCCAAGGAGAGTTGCGCTCTCCTTCGGAGCGCGCCGCATGCCCCTCTTTAAGACCCGACATAAGAGCATCACAAAAGAGAGTCAGTTTATCCTTGCTTGCAAAGGCACCTTGCCCAGAAGATGCCGAGAGAAACAACGGAGAAGTCTTGGCTGAACCGGTACGGCTTACGTTACCACCCATCACACCGGCGAGGACGTCGTAGCGCTCGACGTCGGCAGGCACATCGCGGCATACATCGACGAACCAGAATTGTGTTTGGGCAGTTTCTCCATGGTTCATGGCGTCGTGCATCATTTTCATATCCACAGCACCGGTATACGTTGCATAACGATGCTGCGGGTCAGCGAAATCATTCAACAACAATACCGCGCCATTTTTACTAAACTGCACACCGTGCCCTACAACATACACAATGGCGATATTATCTTCGTGGCTTGCGGCAGCATCTCTGAATTCGGTGAACATGGCCTCGACATTTTGCCGGGTGGCCTTCCAATCACCTTTAAGGAGAGCGTGAATACTTGGCGAGATGGTCTCATCTGGTGAAGGAGATAACAGCACGCGCAAGCTGCGCAAAGGTAGTTCGCTGCGGCTATAGTCTTCCATCAACCAAGCGGCGAACTCTGATGCAGAGCGAGCAGCGGCTGAAAGTTGGCCGATACCAAATTCCTGACCTTGCGAGCTGCAATTTTGGCTCTCGAGCAGAAATTCGTAGGCACTCACTCCAATCACCAACGCATGGGTACCGGGCTGGCTCAAATCTTCTGTTATCAATGACGCCATGGTGGCAGCCCACTCCTTGCCTGATGCCGAACGAAAGCGCGTGAGCATAGCAACAAGCCATTATTGATGCAGAGGATTATCCGTAACGTAGCGACCTTGATCCGTCCTTCAGTCGACTCCAAGCACTGTAGTGCCCTGAATATCCCCCAACAGTTACGAAAGCCCTAAGTGGGGGGACAAATGGGGGGACAAAGATTTTATACCAACAAAAACCCAGCAAAATAAGGCATAATCAGGAAAATAACGCCGCCCACAAGCCGGCTTTTTAATGCCTGCTGAAAAGCAGTCCTCTGATCTGAAAAATCAGAATGGGGTTGTCTCGCTGTGGATGCCATTGCTACTGTAACGACAAACGTCATTACAGGTGTCCGACTATGGCTTCCATCAATATTCGCATCGACGATGAGCTCAAGCAGCGTTCGTTTGCTGAGCTGGAAAAACTTGGCGTAACGCCCTCCGAGCTTCTTCGCCAAACCCTTCAATATGTCGCCGAACGCGGGAAATTGCCTTTCAAGGTGGCATTACTCAGTGAAGAAGATGAAGCACTCATCGCCGTGGTCGCCGAACGTCTTGCCTCCCCTCAGCGAGTCAAGGTAAGTCTGGATGACCTGTAGGCTAAGTCCATCGACTGACTTTTCTCAGCAGCGCCGATACTGAAAAACAAACAGAGTCACCAACGCCCTCTCACGGATAACTAAACCCCTTAACCAACGTCAACTCCCCTACCGCCCGCATCGGCACCAGAAAAGTCTCCATCTTCTCGCTAGGCGTCCCCTCCTCCGTAATCACCGTCACCTGCGCCGTGGTCAGCGGTTGTACGGCATCCTCCTGTCCTTCTTCATCACTGCGATACCCACCACCAAAGTAGTTCACATAGACCAGATACTGCCCCTTGATCGGTGCGGGCATGGCGAAGATTTCCGGGCCGTAGCCGGTGGTGACGTCGACGTCGAGGGCGGCGCCGTTGGCGACGGCACGGTCGCCGTACCAGATGTGGGCGCCGTCGGGGGTGATGAGGTGCAGGTCCAGGTCGGTGCCGTCGCTGTCCCAGGCCAGCAGGACGCGGAGTTTGGCCGGGGTGGCGCCGCCGCTGGCGTTGAGGAATTGCGTGCGTTGGCGTTGTTGGCCGTCGGGGCTGCGGACTTCGACGCTGTTGCTGCCATTGGGAAAGGAGAACGGGCGATCGAAGCGGCCGGCGGGGTCGATCTTCAGGGGCATGCTGACGCCGTTGACGATCAATCGACCAGGCTCAGCGGATTTCGGCGTCGCATTGATCTGACCGCTGATGCGTGCGGTGTTGGCCTGCCCTGCCGGGGTGTTGACCGACGAAGCAGGGTAATTGACGGTCTGGCGGAAACTCTCGCCCTCACCTTCAGGCGCGCCGGTTCGCCAGCCACCGTTTGGCGTGTCGAGTTTGATGCCTTGCGCCATTGCCAACGGCAGTGCCGTCAGCGAACAAAGTAATAGCAAGACCTGTGGATAACGAAGTGTCATGGTCTATTCCAGCAAAAGGTGGCGGGCGAGCCCTTCGATGTAGGTTTCATCTTGGCCGTTGGGGTGAGCTTCAAAGGCCAGGTGCAGGTATTCGTGGGTCAGGTCGAGGCGATCCTGCAAGGACAGTGCGCCGCGCACGTAGATGCGCTGGCGTTCGCGGTCGACATAGGGTCGGCCGAATCCCAGGCGGCAGACTGCAAAGGTGCTGACTTCGCTGTAACCGGCCTCGCTTTCCAACTGCATACGCCAGCCACGCCGTTGTTTCTGCAGCCAGTCCTGCGCCGCGGGCAAGGTTTCGCAGGAGGCAACGGGGTTGTCCCAGCGACTGAGGCTGGCACGCGGATAGGCGTGCAGCAGGATGGCGTCGTAGCGCTGGCCGGCGTTGGCTTGTTCCACGGCTTGTTGCCAGGAGAGTTTGTCCGGGCCGGGTTGGTCGGAGTGGTAGGTGACGCCGGTGCCGGCAAGCACGAGGTCGTTGGTCCATGCGGCGATGTTGCGCGCCTCGGTGGTGGCCGGACGTGGGGCGACTCGTTGCCGTTGGCTGCTGTCGTCGATGCTCAGGCATTGACCGTTACGCGTGGCGTTTTGCAGCAGGTAGGTACGGATGGCGACCGCCAGGGCCTTGGCGGCTTCGACAGGTTCGGCAGCGGCTTCACGCTGTAGCACGCGGGCGACGTATTCCTCGCGGTCCAGACGCGCGACGATCTTGTCCTTCAACAAAAACAGTTCACCGTTGCTGTGGATATCGAGCTGGTTGCCGTTGCTGAATTCGACGCGAAAGTCGCCTTGCATCGGCCCGGAAGCAACAACACGATCTCCCGCCAGAACGCGCCCGATCGGATAGCGTGAAAACAGCTCCACCTCGACACATCGCCCAGGATCCACCGGCCAATCAACCGGCAACACCGAAGCCAAGGCTTGAGCGTAATTGCGCAGAACCCTCTGACTGGTCCCCCGTCCACCCGCCCAGATCGGCGTGCCCTTCGCCGTCCAACCGGCGAACCCGCCCTGACGCGACGAAGGATCATGTTCATCCAACCAACTCCAGGTTTTCACCCGCAAGCGGCCACCGAGTTCGCCCACGACGTTGCCGTCGGCGGCGTTCAGCACCACGTCAAGCAACACCCTCCGCGCCTGATCCTGTGCGGGCAGCACGGCCAGCATTTGCAGCAACTCCACTACCGAAACACGTGTGGACGGTTGCATCGCAGGCAAATCAAGCAGCCACTGCGGCGCTTTGCGCGCTTGCCAATACTGGCGCCAATCCGCGGCGGAAATGCCCAATCGCGCAGGCTCGAAGTACAACCCGCAGGACTTCACCAACGCCTGATCGCGTTCGATCCTGCCCCCCGCAGTACAGCAATAAACCTCTTCTTTGGACTGCCCGCGACATTCATACGCAGGTTCTCGGGCACCGGTATCGACCAGCCAGCCGTAGACAAACAACTTCCACAAACTACCCAAAGGCGCCTGCAATGAGTCGGGCAACGGCTCCCGAGCGATCACCCGGGTCCCGCTCAACGACAACAGTTCGCCTTCGAATCCCAGTCGCAGCGGGGCTTCCTGCGCTGTCGCCAGCGCAGGGATCAAACACAGCAGCCACCAGAGCAAACGTCGGGTCATGTCAGTTGACCGTGATCTGACCAAGCGCCGGTTTCTGTTCCTGGGCCTGATGCTGCGGTGCATAGACTTGCGTGAAACGCACCGGCGGTAGATGGAATTGGCCTTTTTGCGAGAAGCGCACCAGATGGCGCAGCCGCAGCTCGCCACTCAAGGCATCCACTGGAATCGCGTAAGCCATCTGACCCGGCTCGAAGCGCGCCTTCTCCAGCGCCGTCGGTTCGGTGCCGGCCTTACCCATCAACTTGATGCCCCACGTGGTGCGCTCGACATCCGCGCCCGGCGGCAGCGGCACTTCGATCATCCCGTATCGCAGCGGCCTGGCGGCTTTGCTGGTGATGATGATTTCGTCCAGATACAGGCTGTCGCTGGACAGCGGCTTGCTGCCCACCGCTTCGAGCTTGAAGGTGAATGCAGCGTCACCCGGTACCAATCGCGACAGGCGACGAGTGATGGACACGGCCATCGGCTCGACGGCCGGTTGCCGGGTCTGGAAGCTCAATGCCGCACGCAGCGGACGCTCCTGAACGCCGGACAGCGACAACACACTCGGCACCGGCGTCGCGCCCTGCCACGTCCAGTACATTTCCCCGGTGACACTGTGTTGTTTCTTCCAGCCCTCTCCCGGCGCCAGTGCGATGGTCGGCGAAGCCTGCTCGATACTGCGTTGCAGCCAGCTCAGCGCCAGTGCCCGTTCAAGGGTCGATTGCTGCGGCAACAGCCGTTGCAGCAGCGCCTGCGCACGGAGCTGATCGAACGGCTGCAGCGACAGATTCAGCGCTTCGGCAAACGGCTGCGAGCTCACAGCCAAGCGTTGCTGCGCATCGGCCAAATGCCGATTGAAGGCCTCCGGCAGCGCGACCTTCGATTGCCTGGCCAGCGACGCGGTCAACACCCTCGCCGCCGCCAGCCCCAAGGCCGAATCCGGATCGCTCATGACCAGGCTGTCTTCACCGCCCTCCATCAAGTTCGCGGCATTGCCCTCGCCCGCTTTCGCCAGATCGTCCACCAAACCGCTGAGCAAGGTGTTGATCGGCAACTGCATCTGTTTGGCGAACGCCACAATCAACGCCCGCTGCAACAGCGGCGTGTTGTTCGCCTGCTTGGCATACACCTCCAGCACCCGCTGCCAATGCTCCGGTGGCAGGCTCAATTGCAGCACCTGGCTGGCGTGCCAGTCGGCGAAATAGGCGTAGGCAGTCAGGAACGCATCCGGCTCACCGTCCATGCCCCACCAGGTAAAACTCGCCGAAGGCCCGGCCATTTGCACCAGGCGCAAACGGCTGTTCTGCATGATCAGGCGCAAGCGATCGCGGATCTGCGGATTCGACGACAGCGTCGGATACGCGATGCTCAGCGGCAGCAAGCGACTGGCGGTCTGCTCGACGCCGCCGTAGGGATAACTCAGCAGATCATCGAGCGCCGAGCGGAACAGCGCTTGCGGACTGTCGTCCAGACGCAGGCGAATGTCCGTGGCGTCCGCCGGCAACGCCAGCGGTGTATCACCACTGGCGACATCCAGGCTTTGGCTTTGTGTCACTTGCCAACCTTCGCCGGTCGCGCTCAAGTGCACAGCCAAGGCATCGACGGTTTTGCCGTCCTGCACCAGTTCCGCGGCCCACTCGCCCGTGCCCAAGGCAAACGTCGGTAACGGGATGTAGTTGATGCCGCTGTTGAGCGTGACGGCGATGCGCTGCTCGGCGCCCGCGTAATGTGTCACCAGTTCAGCCTTGACCGGATCTTGCGACTGACTGAAAGCAAACACACCGAGATCGGGTTTGTCCCCAGTGCGGAATTTGCCGGGTCCGCTCCACTTCAGGTACAGCGGTTTTTCCGAGCGCACGAATTGCTTCTTCTGCCCCACCGCACCGTCGTCGGCGATGGCCCGGGCGGTGATGCGCCAGCGGGTCAACGAGTCCGGCATCTTGAAGGTAAAGCGGGTTTTGCCGTTGGCATCGGTGAGCAGTTCCGGTTGCCACGCGGCGGTGTCGACGTCTTCACGCCGCGGCCGTTCCAGCACTTTCACCCCGCGTTCACTGCGATTGGCTTTACCCGGCGCACCGGGGCTGCCCGGCAGCGCGACGTCATAGCTGATGAACGACAGGCTGGCACTGGTGCGCACATTGTTGCGGCGTGGGTGATAGAAGAACTGGTCGATGCTCGGTGCCACTTCCGGTTGCAGGGCATAGACCATTTCGTCGACCACACTGACCGTCAGATGCGCGGGGATTGGCTTGCCGGCGAACTGCGTCGTCAGGTCCACCGATACCGTTTCACCCGGCTGGTAGGTGTCTTTGTCGGTGGTGATCGCCACGTCGATCTGCGGCGTAATCACTTTGATGCCGGCGTTCTGGAAGCTGTACTGCCCGCCCTTGGTGTACAGCACCGAGAACGTCAGGTTCGGGGCGAAACCGTCCTTCACCGGGATGCGCGCGCGGTACTGGGTGTCGCTGAGTTTCTCCATCTTCAGCCAGTCGCCGCCCTTGGACAGCAGCGCGGTGGCTTCGACCTTGTCGCGCTCCAGCGACAGCAGCGCATCGTTGATCGGCTCGGGGAAGGTGATCAACGCCAGTGCTTCATCGCCGGCCTTGTACTCGGGTTTATCGAGGACGATTTCGACGGTTCCCGGCACGGCCTTGACTCCGTCGCCGGTGACTGAATGACCGGTGGCGCCGAGGGTTCGGCCGTGGTCGTCCCTGAGCGTCAGGTTGTAGGTGCCGGGACGATCGAAGGCCAGGGTGAAACCTTTGTCGGTGGCCGCGAGCTTACCTTCGCCGCTGCTCTGGTCTTCCAGACGAACCCAGCCATAGCTGCTCGGGGTGACCGCTGCCTTCTGCTCGCTTTCGATGACGTAGCTGAACGCAACCTTGTCGCCCACCGCACTGAAGCGCTGCGGTGCGCTCAAGCGGAAATTCGCGGCGCCTCGGTCGATGAGGATTTCCTTGGTGGTCTTGACCCGATACGCCGCGCCATCACTGGCGAACACGGTGAGCATGTAGCGGCTCGGTTTGTCGGCGGCCGGCAGGTCCAGGGTCGCGTTGCCCTGGGCGTCAGTGGTCAATTCGGTGCTGGTCAGTTCCACCGGGAATTGCCCGAGGTATTGCAGTTCGTTGTCGACCATCGACAGTTGCTGGGCACGCAGGCTCAGGGTCAACTTGGCATTGGCCACCGGTTTGCCGTCGGGGTAGAGCAACACCAGACTGCCCTTGACCGGCTCGCCGGTGCGGTAATCCTGCTTGGCCAGATTGAGGGAAATTTCGAAGTGCGGCTTGATGTATTCAGCCACGCGGAAGGCACTGCTGTAAGCCTGATCCTTGTAGCTGAAGCGCAACTCGTATCCACCGGCCACGGCGTTGTCCGGCAGCTGGAAACGGCCCTGGGTGCCGGCCTTCGAATCGAGTTTCAAGTCCAGGGTTTGCAGGGCCGTACCGGTCGCATCCAGCACCGTTACGTTGACGTCGGCAGCGCTTGGCTGCACCGAATCCCGGGCGTTCTTGAATTCACGGCCAACGATTTTCAGCGACACCCAATCCCCCGGCCGATACAGCGGCCGGTCAGTGAAGGCATAGAGTTTGGTGTCGTAGATTTCGCTGTCGTAATAGAAGTTTTCCGAGACAAAAACCCCGCCCTCTTCGTCCTCGCCAATCACGAACGAACGCTCGGGGCTGACGTGTTTCAAACGCAGCAAACCATCGACATCGGTAGCACCGCTGCTCATCACGCCCAAACCGTCAGTCCACAGCACATTGACCTTCGGCGCCGAACTGCCTTGGTGTTTGCGCGCGGCCCACACCAGTAATTCATCACCGGCAATCTTGCTCACCGCCACGGTGTTGGAGACGAAGACCATGGTGGTCGCGCGGTACTTGCCGATCAGCGCCTCCACCAGGTACAGACCCGGCTTCAAGTTTCCCAACGGGATGTAGACGTTGCCCGGTGCGACGCTGACGAACTCACTGGAAGAGCCCGCCAGATTCACCCCTTCCGGTGGCTGGATCGGCTTGGCCTGCCACAGCGGATAACGGAACTGGCTGACCACCGGCAGGCCCGGAATCAAGGCAAATTGCGGTTGCGCGTCGTAGGGTGTCGGCGCGGCCATGGCAGCGCCCATTTTCAGTTCCGGCACTTCCTCGGTGACTTGTTTGCGCGACTCGTAGGAGAACGCCCGCTGCATCACCCGCCGCGACTTGCGGTACCAGTTATCCCACAGATAGGCGAGCGTGTTGGACAGCCCTTCGCCCTTGAACTGGCCGTCGCTGACCACGCGGTGCAGGTTCTTCTGGCGCTTGAGAAAGTCCAGCGGCTTGTCGATGCGATACACGCGAATGTCGGCACCGCCATAGGGCTCCATGCGGAAGCGGCGGTAGTCGCGGCCCGGCGCTTCGAGGCGCACCATCGCCTGTTCATCACTGGCAAAACTGCTGTCGGCCAACAGGAAAAAGCTTTCACCGGACACCGGCGTGTAGCCGCTGGGCTCGACGGTGTCTTGGGCGTTGACTGCCGAGAACGGCAACACCATGACCAACAGCAGAGACAGAAAACGCAGCATGCGGGCACCGGTCATTGGGAGAGAAAATTCAGTCGATAGACGCCGATGAAGTTGGGGTTGGCTGCATCGGGTATCCATCGGGTGTCCTTCCATGTCATGAGTTGTTGCAGGCTTGCCGAACGCATGCCGTTATCGGTGGGAGTGGTGGTGCCGGTGTGATAGGCGATGAAGCGCCCCATCCAGATCATCAGGTGCTGGTCGTCGCCCTGATCGAAGAACATCAGGTCGCCTGGGCGCGCCTGGGACACATCGCGGCCGACCAGATGACTGTTGAACTGGATCAACTTGATCGCGTTGACGTACGGCCCGACCTTGCCCCCGCCCTGCTGCCATTGCTGGGCGAGGCTGCGCTGGGCGTCGCTCAGCTGCAGCTCCGGCGGCAGGTAGCGATTGGACAGGCCATTGCTGCGCAGCCATTTGTCGTCATGGACTTTCAGCGCTTCGTTGGCGGCAAAGCGCACCAGCCCGGCGCAGTCCTGCTGATACCAGCGCGGGCTCGGGCCTTGGCTCAGTTGTTCCTGGGCGATGCGCACGAACCATGCACGGAACACCTGGGATTGCTGCGCATCCAGCGCCGGTGCATCGAGCGCCCGGGCACTCGCGCTCAACAGCAAGGCAAGCAAGCCGAGACTGCGGATCCACCCATTCACAGCGCTTTCCACTCCAGCGGCAACCATTGCCAGTGACCGTCCGGCTCGCTGCCTTCGGGCAAGGTCAGGGCATATTTGCCGTAGCCGCCGAGCGTGCGCAGTTTGGGGATCAGGTAGGTTTGCGCGGCGTTGTAGAACACCGGTTCCATGTCCTGCGGCAGGCTGTCGAGGGTTTCCTGCTGGATCAGCTGCGCCATGGAGTCAGGGCCGAAGTAGATCGGCATCAGCAGGTCTTTGGGCAACACGTCGGCCATCGGTGGGAAGCGCTTGTCGAGGGTGCCGAGGGCCTTGTCCACCAATTTGTCGTCGAGGGAAAACAGCAGCGTTGAACCATGTCGCGCAAGGCTTACACGCATGAACGCCTTACCGCTGATGGCGTCCGGATGTTCTGCATCCTTGGCCGCGTAGGGACCGAAACTGGAGCTGACCTGACGCTGCCATTGATGGCTCTGGCCTTGCTGTTTCTCCACCACCGGGAACACATGCTCATCGACCTTGCTTTCATGGGCGCCGACCATCGAACCGAACAACTTGCCCAGATCGCCATCCATGCTGGCGCTGTCTTGATCCTTGAGCCCGGCCACCAGCAGCGGTGTGTACAGTCGCGAATCGGCATACCAGCAAAGCCCTGCCGCACCGGCCATGTGTTCGGTCAGTGCTTGAGCCGC
The DNA here is from genome assembly GCF_004321495.1 of Pseudomonas sp. Sample_10. NCBI lineage: Bacteria > Pseudomonadati > Pseudomonadota > Gammaproteobacteria > Pseudomonadales > Pseudomonadaceae > Pseudomonas > Pseudomonas sp. Sample_10. The sequence goes on along the minus strand of NZ_RCOE01000226.1, from coordinate 16,852 downwards.
GCGCTCTTCGGCACCGAGTTTTACCAGCAACGGTTTTTGTTGTTCGGCCGCCAGCGGCAGGGCGACGCACGCGCTCGCGCCCATCGGCATGGCTTGCCAGACCGGTTTGAAATCGAAGTCTGGCTGATTCTCCAGCTCATCCATGGCGAGGAAGCTGTGCCAGCCTTTATCGTCCATGTCGAAACGCAGACCGGCGAAATTCGGGATGAAGCGCTGATAACCCATGGCCAACACGCTGGCGTTGACCGACAGCCGTTGCTTTACCTCGGGCGCACGGGGTGGCAGACCGAAAGCTTCGGGAAACAGTTTTTCGCCATTGAGCAAAGCGGCGATGGACTGGGTCGAAACGCTGCCGGCTTCCTGTGCCATGCCACTTTGCGGGTCATAAAGCTTGGTCGGATTCGACAGCACCACGAGTTTGTCGCCATGGGAAGCGAACACCAGCGCCTTGCTGGCGTTGTAGGTGAGCTGATACAGCTCGACGTTATCGGCGCCGACTTTCACCTCTGCGATTTTGCTCAGTTGCGAATCATCCAGCGCCACTTTCGCCAGCGGTTCCAGCACATTGGCCAGGCCGCCGCGATCCATCACCAGCAGGAAATCCCTCAGCCGCCCATCCGCCCCGCGCCACAGCGCGACATCTGCCGGCTGGTCGAACAGTTGCTCGATCAAGGAGTCCTGCAGTTTCAAATCGTGTTCATAAATGATCCGCCGCAGGCTGCCGATCAGGCCAAGACGATCGGCGTGGGTTTGGTAATAGAAGACGAAGTCTTCAGTCAGGGTTTCCTTGAGGAACGGAACGGCCAGCAAATCCTTGGGCAATTGGCTCAAGGAGTGGGTTTCGAGCAAGCCATCGGGGCGGCTCATGCCAAGTTTTTCCGCCGCCAGTTGCGGTGCCGGGGCTGTGCTTTTTTTCATCAGCCAGCCCATGCCGGCAGCCACAGCGGCGACCAGGCACAGCCCGAGCACAATGACCGGCCAACGACGGGACGGTTTGGCGCTCGGTGTATCGGCAGCCGGAGAAACAGTGTTATCGCTCATTTCACAAAACCCGATGTCATCCGTGGTGCGGGATGTTTAATAGTTGAAAGTCTTGACCAGCAGCAGGTCACCGATGGCCCGCAGGGGCACGATGAAGCTCTCGCGTTTTTCGTCGACGGTGTTTTCGTTGAGCACCAGGTTGATCTGCGAAGTGATCACCTCGTTCTGGTTGCCGGCCTCATCGAAGTTATAGCCGCCGCTGCCGAAGTTGCCCCAGTAGTTGACGTAAACCAGATAGGTGCCATGCAGCGGTGCGGTCATGGTGAACATTTCCGGGCCGGGACCGTCGACACCATCGGGGTCGAGGCCGCCGCCGTTGGTCAGCGCCGAGTGCGCCCAGAACGCATGCTGGCCGTCAGGCGTGATGATGTGCAGATCGAGTTCGGCCTTCGGATCATCCCAACCCAGCACCACACGAATCCGTGCGGGCGTGCGCAGGTTATTGGCTTCATAAAATTGAACGCGCTTGAGCGACTGGCCTTCGGCACTGCGCACTTCGACGCTGTTGGAGCCGGCACCGAACGCATACGGCCGGGCAAAACGGCCCTGGTCGTCGGTGTACAGGTTCAAGGGATTGCCATTGACTGCCAGCGTGTGTGGCCCGCGTTGCGCACCGATCGCCTTGAGCTGGCCCTGGATCATCGTGCGATTACGCTGCACACCCCGGTCGATGGGCGGTGTGGGATAGGCGACCTGCGGGTTTTCACTACGGTCGAGCAAACCGTTGAAACGCCAGCCACCCACCGGCTCCGACATCTCGGCACTCGGCGCGGCCAGCGCCGAAGCGCAAGCCAACCCGATCAGCAGCGAAAGAAGTGAACGCATGTGATGCCTCCTGCCATGCATGACGAAACCTTGCGCCAGATCCTCGGCGCGTTACAGATGGGGGTACTGCGTTTCGTCTGAAAGACCCGTGAATAACCGGTCGTCGATGGCGCGAAGGTTAATCGCTCGGTCGCTTTCTAACAATCGGATACATCTGAAATTGCAGCAGCATCAAGCGGGTGGGTGGACGGTGAGCCGAATAAAGATCATATTCGGCTCACTATATGAGCCGAATAGCATTTCTAATCGGCTCACTCTTTATGGAAGTTGAATGCATGGTTCCCCACTGGATCTGGCAACAGCCCGATTGGCCAAGTTTCACCTGGCATGCCGAGCGTTTGGCATCGCTGCTGCGCGAGTGTGTTCAGGCGCAAGGTCGATTGACTGGAATGATCAGCTCCGTGGGCAACTCGCTCAGTGCACAGAGTGAGCTCGATGCATTACTGCAAAACATCGTTACCTCTTCAGCGATTGAAGGTGAGCAGTTGAATGTCGGCTCGGTACGATCTTCTCTGGCGCGGCGTCTCGGTCTACAGATGCACGAGGGCGACCCCATCAGCCAACGCAGCGAAGGTCTGGCGCAGTTGATGCTCGATGCCACGCAGCATTTTGCCGAACCGCTGACCCTTGAACGGCTGCTTGATTGGCATGAGTGGCTGTTCCCCGATCAGGACAGCTCATTCACCGCTCAAAGTATCCGCGTCGGCGCATTGCGCGGCGATGACCCGATGCAAGTGGTGTCCGGGCGACTCGACAAGCCCATCGTCCACTTCGAAGCGCCGCCCCGCAGGGGCCTGGAACGGCAACTCGAGACTTTCCTCGAGTGGTTTGAAAGCAGCCGCCATGAGGTCGGGCTCGATCCACTGTTGCGCGCCGGTATCGCGCACTTCTGGTTTGTCACGCTGCACCCTTTCGACGACGGCAATGGTCGCCTGACGCGAACCCTCACCGACCTTGCCCTGGCGCAAGGCGAGGCTCAGGCCATTCGTTTCTACGCCATGTCGGCGAGCATTCTCGAGGACCGCTCCGGCTATTACCGCGTATTGGAAACCAGCCAGAAGGCCACGTTGGACATCACCCATTGGCTCGAGTGGTTTCTGCAAACCTTGCTGCGCAGCTTGCAGCAGGCGATGGTGCGAATCGAGTCGGTGCTGGGCAAGGCGCGTTTCTGGCAGGCGCATCGGGAATCAGAACTCTCCAGCGAGCAGACCAAAGTACTGAATCGTTTACTCGATGGCGGCGAACGTGGTTTCGAGGGCGGAATCAGCGCGGCTCAGTATCAAGCCGTAGCGAAGGTTTCCAAAGCCACCGCAACCCGTCATTTGGCTGAACTGCTGGAAAAGGGTTGCCTGGAACGACTGCCCGGCGGCGGTCGCAGTACTCGCTACCAAATTCACTATCCTGATCACTCCCCCCTCTAAGCGCTGCCGCAGGCTGCGTCTACAGGGGTTTGTATCATCTGTGAATTTGCCCATACCCCCCCTATCTGCTAGTGTCGCGCCGGTTTAACGTCAACCGGAAATCGCCGCCATGGCCCGCAAAAAAGCTGCACTGGATTTCGAACAATCCCTCGCCGACCTGCAAACGCTGGTGGAACGTCTGGAGAATGGCGAATTGTCGCTGGAAGATTCGTTGACCGCTTTCGAGCAAGGCATCGGTCTGACCCGCGATTGCCAGGCGGCGCTGGCGCAGGCTGAGCAGAAGGTTCAGGTGCTGCTCGAGCGTGATGGCGAGCTGGCCGAGGAACCCTTCGACGCGGACCAGCCAGAATGATTGCAGCGTATTCGGCGACCAGCCAGGCCCGGGTCAATGCGGCTCTCGAAACCCTGTTCATCGCCCCGAGCCCTGAGCTCGCGCGGCTCTACGAAGCAATGCGCTACAGCGTGATGAACGGCGGCAAGCGCGTGCGTCCATTGTTGGCCTATGCCGCCTGCGAAGCGCTTGGCGGAAAGGCCGAGCAAGCCAACGGCGCGGCCTGCGCAGTGGAATTGATCCACGCCTATTCGCTGGTGCATGACGATTTGCCGGCCATGGACGATGATGACCTGCGTCGCGGCCAGCCCACCACCCACAAGAAATTCGATGAAGCCTGCGCGATTCTCGCCGGTGACGGTTTGCAGAGCCTGGCGTTCAGCGCCCTGCTCGACCCGCGCCTGAGCCATGCAGAAGCCGACATCCGCCTGCAAATGGTCACCGCACTGGCCCAGGCTGCAGGCCCGGCCGGCATGGTCGGCGGTCAAGCCATCGACCTGGGCTCGGTCGGCCTGAAGCTCGATCAAAAAGCCCTCGAATACATGCATCGGCACAAGACCGGTGCCTTGATCGAAGTCAGCGTCAAACTCGGCGCCCTGGCCAGTGGCCGTGCCGAGAAGGACGAACTGAAATCCCTGCAGACTTATGCAAGGGCTATCGGCCTGGCGTTTCAGGTTCAGGACGACATTCTCGACGTCGAAAGCGATACCGAAACCCTCGGCAAACGCCAGGGTGCGGACATTGCCCGCGACAAGCCGACCTACCCGGCCCTGCTCGGCCTCGACGCGGCCAAGGCCTACGCCCTGGAACTGCGCGATCAGGCCCTGCATGCGCTGCGACCGTTTGACGCGGCGGCCGAGCCATTGCGTGACCTGGCCCGGTATATCGTCGAGCGCCGCAGCTGACGGCGTTTGCGCCAAAAAATACCAACGCGTGGGCAGGGGCCGATGCATCAGGTAAACTGCCGCATCTTTTATACCTATAACGATTCGCCTGATGCCCACGACGTTTCATGAGATTCCCCGCAAGCGCCCGACCACGCCCCTGCTCGACCGCGCGAACACGCCGGACGGCCTGCGCCGGTTAGGCGAAGCCGAGCTGGAAACCCTGGCCGATGAGTTGCGCCTGGAATTGCTCTACACGGTCGGCCAGACCGGTGGGCATTTCGGTGCCGGCCTGGGCGTGATCGAGCTGACCATCGCGCTGCATTACGTCTTCGACACCCCGGACGACCGTCTGCTGTGGGACGTCGGGCATCAGGCGTATCCGCACAAGATCCTCACCGGTCGCCGCGAGCGCATGGCCAGCCTGCGTCAGAAGGACGGCATCGCCGCGTTCCCGCGCCGCTCCGAGAGCGAGTACGACACCTTTGGCGTCGGCCACTCCAGCACCTCGATCAGTGCCGCGCTGGGCATGGCGATTGCCGCCCGCCTGCAAAACAGTGATCGCAAGGCCATCGCTGTGATCGGTGACGGCGCACTGACGGCCGGCATGGCGTTCGAAGCGCTGAACCATGCGCCGGAAGTGGACGCCAATATGCTGGTGATCCTCAACGACAACGACATGTCGATCTCGCGCAATGTCGGGGGTTTGTCGAACTACCTGGCGAAGATTCTTTCCAGCCGCACTTACGCGAGCATGCGCGAAGGCAGCAAAAAAGTGCTGTCGCGGCTGCCCGGAGCCTGGGAAATCGCCCGTCGTACCGAAGAGTACGCCAAAGGCATGCTGGTCCCCGGCACGCTGTTCGAAGAGCTGGGCTGGAACTACATCGGTCCGATCGATGGCCACGACTTGCCGACCCTGATCGCCACCCTGCGCAACATGCGCGATCTCAAAGGCCCGCAATTCCTGCACGTCGTCACCAAAAAAGGCAAAGGCTTCGCCCCGGCGGAAGTCGACCCGATCGGTTACCACGCCATCACCAAGCTCGAGCCGCTGGACGCCCCGGCCGCTGCGCCGAAAAAAGCCAGCGGGCCGAAGTATTCCGGTGTGTTCGGCGAATGGCTGTGCGACATGGCCGCTGCTGACCCGCGCTTGGTCGGCATCACGCCGGCGATGAAGGAAGGCTCCGACCTGGTGGCCTTCAGCGAGCGTTTCCCGCTGCGCTACTTCGACGTGGCGATTGCCGAGCAACACGCGGTGACCCTCGCGGCCGGCATGGCCTGTGAAGGCGCCAAACCGGTCGTGGCGATCTATTCGACCTTCCTGCAACGCGGTTACGACCAGTTGATACATGACGTGGCGGTGCAGAACCTCGACGTGCTGTTCGCCATCGATCGCGCCGGGCTGGTTGGCGAAGACGGCCCGACCCACGCTGGCAGCTTCGATCTGTCTTTCCTGCGCTGCATCCCCGGCATGCTGGTGATGACCCCGAGCGATGAGAACGAACTGCGCAAAATGCTCACCACCGGTCACCTTTACGAAGGCCCGGCGGCGGTGCGTTACCCGCGCGGCAATGGCCCGAATGCGACTATCGAAAAAGACCTCGAGCCCATCGAGATCGGCAAAGGCGTGGTTCGCCGCCAGGGCAGCAAAGTCGCCCTGCTGGTGTTCGGCGTGCAACTGGCCGAGGCGCTGAAAGTCGCAGAGAAGCTGGATGCAACCGTGGTCGACATGCGTTTCGTCAAACCGCTGGACGAAGAACTCGTTCGCCAGATCGCGGCCAGCCATGAGCTGTTGGTGACCATCGAAGAGAACGCGATCATGGGCGGCGCCGGTGGCGCAGTCAGCGAGTTCCTCGCCCGCGAGAACATCCTCAAGTCGATGCTGCACCTGGGCTTGCCAGACATCTACGTCGAACACGCCAAGCCTGCGCAAATGCTGGCTGAGTGCGGGCTGGATGAGGCCGGAATCGAAGCTTCGATCCGCACGCGCCTGCAACTGCTGAACACCTCAATATAAGACTTACGCAAAACCCTGTAGGAGCGAGCCTGCTCGCGATAGCGGACTGACAGTCAACCGATTCTCTGACTGACATACCGTCATCGCGAGCAGGCTCGCTCCTACATTGGTTTTTTGCGATCTTAAGATTTGGTTCGCTCCAACGTATTAACGGACTGCCATGAAACTCTCCCCTCTCGCCCTGTCGCTGACCCTCCTGCCGGCCGGCCCACTGCTGGCCGACACCTTCGAACGCGATCAAGCCCTGAAGCTGCCCGACGTGCTGATCAGCGCCAACCGTCAGGTCGAAGCGCGCAACGACAGCAGCGCCGCCAACACCGTGTTCACCCGCGAAGACATCGACCGCCTGCAACCAGACAGCGTCACCGAACTGCTGCGCCGGGTGCCGGGGGTGCAGGTAGCGCAAACCGGTGGGCGCGGCAGTCTGCCGGGGATTTACATTCGCGGCACACAGTCGGCGCAAAGCCTGGTGCTGGTGGACGGTCAACGCATCGGCAATTCATCGTCGGGCGACAGCAATCTGCAACACATCAACATTGAACAGGTCGAGCGCGTAGAAGTGTTGCGCGGCTCCCGTTCGGCGATTTATGGCAGCGATGCGATTGGCGGGGTGATCCAGATTTTCACCCGGCGTGGCAGCGAACCGGGATTGCGTCCACAAATGCATGTCGGTTTCGGCAGCAACCAGACCTGGGAACGCAGCCTCGGCTTGTCTGGCGGCGATGAGCAGACACGCTTCAATCTGGGTGCCAGCCTCAATGAAACCGCCGGAATAAATCGCACTCACGAGTCGTATCCCAGCGATGGCGATCACGATGCTTACCGCAATAAATCGTTCAGCCTGAGCCTCAGCCATGCCCTGACCGATGACATTGAAATCGGCGCCAATGTGCTGGATAACCGTGGCAAAACTGAATACGACAACCCGTTCGGTCGCTTCGACCTGAATACCTTCGAGTCAGTCCAGGAGCAGCCCTACAACGAGTTCGACGTGAGCAGCGTCAGCAGCTACGTCGACGCGCGGGTCAACGATCTGTGGAAAACCCGCATCGAATTCGGTCACAGCGAAAACCGCGAGAAAACCTTCGACAAACTCAGTGATGAACGCAGCGTGTTTAACACCTACCGCGACTCGGTGAACTGGCAGAACGACCTGACACTCAACGAGCGCAACAGCCTGATTCTTGGCGGTGACTGGTATGAAGACCGGCTCAACAGCAGCACCGCATTCGAGGAAGACAGTCGCTGGAACCGCGCAGCATTTATCCAGCATCGCTTTCAGGCCGACCACTTCTCCACCGAGCTGGGTTTGCGCCGTGACCAGAACCAGCAATTCGGCGGCCAGAACAGCTGGAGCGGCACCCTGACCCTGCCGCTGAACCCTGACAACGATGTGCTGCTGACCTACAGCGAAGGTTTCCGCGCACCAACCTTCAATGACTTGTATTACCCGGACTTCAGCAACCCCGACCTGAAACCGGAAACCTCGAAAAGCTACGAGTTGCAATGGCGCAGTCAGTTGACCGAGACCAGTCGACTGGAAGCATCGCTGTACCGTACTGACCTTGAAGACGCGATCATCTTCGGCAGCAACTCACGCCCGGAAAACGTTGCTTCGGCACGGATCAACGGCTTTGAAGCGGCGCTGAAGCAAGAACTGTTCGGTTGGCAGAGCAACCTCGGCGTGGCGATCATCGACCCACGGGACCGCGAAAGCGGCCACACCCTGGCCCGCCGCGCACGCCGCACTGTGAGCCTGGACCTCGACCGGCAGTTTGATCGACTGGGCCTCGGTGCCAGTTGGCAGGCGGTCAGCAACAGCTATGACGACTTGAACAATCAGCAGCCATTGGGCGGTTATGCGTTGCTGGGCTTACGCAGTAGCTGGGCGCTCAATCGCCAGATCAAGCTCGAGCTGAAGGTCGATAACCTGCTGGACAAGGGTTACAGCCGAGTGCTGTACAGCCATGAAGGCAATCAGTATGGGTATCGCGAGGAAGGTCGGGCGTGGATGTTCGGGGTGACCTGGACACCGGAACTCTGACCCACGAGCATTCCCACGCTCCGCGTGGGAATGCATCCCGTGACGCTCTGCGTCACATCAAGAGCGGACGCGGAGCGTCCATGGCGGCGTTCCCACGCAGAGCGTGGGAACGATCATTCAACGCTTTTTAGCGATCCGGCGCAATCAACTGGCACAACTTGGCGGTTGCCTCGATCATCTGCCCACTGGGCCGTTCCAGGCCTTTGTCCGTGACCAATCGCAACTGTCCTTGCGCCACGGCCGTGACCTGCGGCCATGCCTTCCACGCATCAAGCTGCGCCTGATCACTCGCCAGAATCAGCTCGGGATTACGTTGCAACACTGCCTCCACACTGACTTGCGGCGCCGGCAACGTCAGGTCGGCAAATACGTTACGGGCGCCGCAAACCTCCAGCGCATCACTGATGATCTGCCCGCCACCGACGGTGTAAAGCGGCCGATCCCAGACCTGATAGAACACCCGCACTGGTTGATCCCGTCGATAGCGTTGACGCAATTGCGTCAGCCGCTGGCGTAGATCGGCAGTCAGTGCAGCCCCGCGTTCGCGGCGGCCGAGTTGCGAGGCGATCGCCTCGATCTGCTGGGTCAGTTGATCGAGTGTGTGTGGCTCGGCGACGAAAGTCGGGATGTTCAGGCGCTGGAGCTGATCACGCTGGGCCGGGCTGACGCTGCCGGGCCAAAGCAACAGCAAGTCGGGCTGCAGGCTGAGCAAGCGCTCGATGTCCAACTGACCGTAGCGGCCAACGGAAGGCAGATGCTTGAGTTCGGCGGCACGCTCACCGGCATCCAGCACACCCACCAACAGGTCGGCCGAACCCAGTTCAACAACGATTTCGGAAAGAGAAGGCGCGAGGCTGACGACTCGCTCGACCGCGCTTGTCGAAACACTGAAGGCCAACAGCAGAACCGTCAGCCAGACCGCGCGCATCAACCGAGTTGACGCGGAATACGGTAGAGATAGAACAGCACCGCGGTCGACAGTGCCAGCAACATCAGCGGTACTGCTTCGAGGCCGACAAACACCGCCAACGCACCAATCCAGGCCGGCAGGCCAGCGACGAGCAATGCCGCACGGCGCTTGGCTGCCAGGCTGATCCACGCAGCGGGTTCTTCTGGGGTGTCGAGGGCTTTCTGGGTGGCGATCAGCGCGTGCTTGTATCGACCGAAAAACTTCAGGCTGACGAACATCGAGGCGACGCCAGCGATGAACAATGGCATCGCCAGCACTGGCAGAATCGCTTCGGTCTGGCCGAACACACCGTTGATCACGAACAGCGGCAACAAGGCCAGCGCCAGGTATTGCCACCAGTTGACGGACAGTCGCCGCCGCACCTGACCGCGGGTCACGCCCGGTCTACCTCGCCCTGATGCTCATTACCCATCATGTGGTCGAGCTTGCTGGCTTTGGTGGCCAGATAGAGTTTGTTGTGCGGATTATGGCCGGTGTGCAGCGGCACGCGCTCGGCAACCACGATGCCCATGTCGGTCAAGGCTTTGACCTTGCGTGGGTTGTTGGTCATCAGACGCAGGGACTTGACGCCCAGGTGCTCGAGCATCGGCAGGCACATGGCGTAATCCCGCTGGTCCGCGGCAAAGCCCAGGCGCTCGTTGGCTTCAACGGTGTCGGCACCGCCATCCTGCAATTCGTAGGCGCGGATCTTGTTCAGCAGGCCGATGCCACGACCTTCCTGCCGCAAGTACAACAGCACGCCACGGCCTTCACGGGCAATGGCTTGCAGCGCGGCCTCCAGTTGCGAACCGCAATCGCAGCGCTGGCTGAACAAGGCATCGCCAGTCAGGCATTCGGAATGCAGCCGGCCGAGTACCGGGGCACCGTCGGCGATCTCACCCAGGCTCAGCACGACGTGCTCGCGGCCGGTGGCTTCGTCGAGAAAACCGTGCATGGTGAATTGCGCAAAAGGCGTTGGCAGCTTGGAAGCGGCGACAAAAACGACAGGCACCGGTGTGCTCCTGATCTAAAGAGTCTGAAGATTCGCAGGTCGGCATTGTAACAGCACGTTCCGGGCGACGCTTAGGCTGAATTATCGGCGATAACTATCAAAAAGTTTGATATCCGGCCCGATCTGTTTCTGCAGGAGTCGCCGCAGGCTGCGATCTCTTGATCTTGTAAAGCAAAAATCAAAAGATTACAGGTTTCGACAGCGCCTCAAGAGGGTTGGTTAATTGCGCCGAGCCATCCTGGTTCTCCCACTTAACCCCTCAGGCGAAAATCCACACCAATCCTTGCATCGCCAGCCAGGCAAACACCCCGGCCAATACGTCATCGAGCATGATCCCGACACCGCCGTGGACGTGCCGATCGATCCAGTGAATCGGCCAAGGTTTGAGAATATCGAAGAGGCGGAACATCAAGAACCCTGCCAACAGCCACTGCCATCCTTCGGGCACCAGCCACAAGGTAATCCACATTCCGACCATTTCGTCCCAGACGATGCCTTCATGGTCGTGTACGCGCAAATCATCGGCCACTTTGCCGCACAGCCAGAACCCGAACAGCATGGTGATGCCGAGCATCAACCAGTAGCCCCAGTCGGGCAGCATCTGCCACAGAGGAACAAAGGGTAGCGCAACTAACGACCCCCAAGTCCCCGGAGCCTTTGGCAAGGTGCCCGAGCCGAAGCCGAACGCGAAAAAATGCCACGGATTACGCCAGACCGACGGCGGCACGAATTCCGCCGGGACCTGCTTGGGGTGATCTGTCACGGTGACTCCCGAAAATGTTGGTAACCCCGGGTTTGCGGGGTGATGTCCTGTCCGTCGGCATCCAGCAGCGTCACGCCCTGCCCGCTCACCACGCGGCCGATCACATGAATCGGCCAACCGTTGGCCAGCAACGCCGGCAACTCGACGGACGGTAAAGTGAACGCCAGTACGTAGTCATCGCCACCGCTCAGGGCTGCGCTTTGCGCATCGGGCTGGCCCAGGAAGGCCACCAGCGCCTGCGACAGTGGCAAACGGTCACGCTCGACTTGCAGGCCGACCTTCGACGCGAAAGCGATATGCCCGCAATCCGCGAGCAGGCCATCGGAAATGTCCAGCGCCGAAGTAGCCTTGCCGCGCAAAGCCTGGCCCAGCCCGAGTTGTGGTCGCGGTGACCAGTAGTGCGCCAGCAACGGCTCGGCGATGGCAGCATCTGCCGTGCGCTGACCGAGCACCAGCGGCAACGCGCCGGCGGCATTGCCCAACTCACCGCCGACACACAACAGATCGCCCGCTTGTGCGCCGCTGCGGGTCAACGCCTTGCCGGACGGCACGCGGCCAAACACGGTCATGGTCAGGCTCAACGGCCCCCGAGTCGTATCGCCACCGACCAACGCCACGCCGCAACTTTGCGCCATCTGGTTCAAACCACGGGCATAGGCTTGCAACCAATCGGTGGTTACCGTCGGCAAGGTCAGGGCAAGGGTAAAGGCGACCGGAGTGGCGCCCATGGCGGCGAGGTCGCTGACGGCGACGGCCAGCGAGCGCTGGCCGAGCAGAAAAGGATCGCAGGGGTCGGCGAAATGAACGCCGGCCACCAGCGTATCGGTAGAAATGGCCAACTGTTCCCCGGGAGGAACAGCCAGCAAGGCGCAATCATCGCCGATCCCGAGGGCAACGCCTTCGCCGCCCTGCGCACAAGGCGCGGCGGCAAAGTAATTGCGGATCAGCTCAAACTCGCCCATGGCGCAGTCAAGAGGTTCAAGCGCGGATCAGCGCTTGAACGCCTTCACTTCAGCTTCACGCAGACGCGGAGCCAGCTTGTCGAGCACACCATTGACGAACTTGTGGCCGTCGGTGGAACCGAAAACCTTGGCCAGTTCGATACCTTCGTTGATCACAACGCGGTACGGCACGTCGACGCGCTTGAGCAGTTCCCAGGTGGACAGACGCAAAACCGCCAGCTCAACCGGGTCCAGTTCTTCGATGGTCAGGTCGAGGCACGGCGTGAGTGCAGTGTCGATTTCGGTCTTGAACTGCGGAACCCCGTGCAGGATTTCGCGGAAATAGGCGCCATCGACATCGGTGAAATCGTTATCGACCCGGAACTGCGCTTCGATCTCGTTCAGCGACTGCTTGGCCATGTGCCATTGGTACAGCGCCTGGGTCGCGAGCTGACGGGCTTCGCGGCGCTTGACGCTTTTCGATGGCTTGCCGGCATCCGCAGGCTTTGGATCGCGCGGGTTGAAACGATCGCTTTCGTCGCTAATCACTTGGCCTCCAACTGCGCCAGCAGGCTGACCATTTCCAGAGCGGACAGGGCAGCTTCGGCACCTTTGTTACCGGCCTTGGTGCCGGAACGTTCGATGGCTTGCTCGATGGAGTCGACGGTCAGCACGCCGAACGCAACCGGAACGCCGAATTCCATGGAGACCTGGGCCAAGCCTTTGGTGCACTCGCCAGCCACGTATTCGAAGTGCGGAGTACCGCCACGAATGACCGCGCCCAGGGCGATGATTGCTGCGAACTCGCCTTTCTGAGCGACTTTCTGCGCAACCAGCGGAATTTCGAAGGCGCCAGGCGCGCGGATGATGGTGATGTCGCTTTCGCTCACGCCGTGGCGAACCAGGGCATCAACTGCACCGCTGACCAGGCTTTCAACGACGAAGCTGTTGAAACGGCCCACTACCAGAGCGTAGCGGCCTTTAGGGGCGATGAAGGTACCTTCGATGGTCTTCAGGGTCATTCGTTAGATCTCTTAAAGAGCCGGGACGCGTCTCGTACGCATCCCTCAGTGATATTTGAACCGCGAATACAGCGCCGGAAATCGCACATCGGTGTTCACTTGCACATCTATGTGGCGAGGGAGCTTGCTCCCGCTGGGCTGCGAAGCGGCCCCTATTGTGGGTGCTGCGCACCCAGGCGGGAGCAAGCTCCCTCGCCACAATAAATCAAATATGCCTTGAGCGAACAACGAGGCCAAAACCCGGCGTCTTATTCGGAGGGCACGTATTCTACAACTTCCAGATCGAAACCGGATATCGCATTAAATTTCATCGGTGCGCTCATCAAGCGCATTTTGCGCACGCCCAGGTCTCGCAGAATCTGCGAACCGGCACCGACAATGCTGTAGGTGGTCGGTTTTTTCGGGGTGGCGTGGTCGGCGGTTTCGCGGATATGCGCCAGCAACACGTCGCCATCGAGCGGGTGACCGAGCAACAACACCACGCCACTGCCGGCCTCGGCAACCGCAGCCATGGCGGCACGCAGGCTCCAGCGCCCTGGTTGCTTGACCATCAACAGGTCGCGCAGCGGGTCCATGTTGTGCACCCGAACCAGGGTCGGCTCTTCTGCGCAAACGTTGCCCAGAGTGAGCGCCATGTGCACGTCGCCTTCCACCGAATCACGATAGGTCACCAGGTTGAATTGGCCCAGTTCGCTGTCCAGCGGCTGCTCGGCAATCCGCTGAACGGTACGTTCGTGGATCATCCGATAGTGAATCAGGTCGGCAATGGTGCCGATCTTGATGTCGTGTTCGGCGGCAAACGCTTCCAGCTCGGCGCGACGGGACATGGTGCCATCGTCGTTCATCACTTCGCAGATCACGCCGCTTGGCTCGAAACCGGCCATGCGCGCCAGGTCGCACGCCGCTTCGGTGTGGCCGGCACGAGCCAGCGTACCGCCGGCCTGGGCCATCAGCGGGAAAATATGGCCCGGGCTGACGATGTCTTCGGCCTTGGCATCACGGGCCGCAGCCGCTTGCACGGTGCGCGCACGGTCGGCGGCGGAGATGCCGGTGGTGACACCGGTGGCCGCTTCGATCGATACAGTGAACTTGGTGCCGAAACCGGAACCGTTGCGCGGCGCCATCAATGGCAGCTTGAGCAATTCACAGCGCTCGCGGCTCATCGGCATGCAAATCAGGCCACGGGCGTGCTTGGCCATGAAATTGATGTGCTCGGGCTTGCAGCACTCGGCGGCCATGATCAGGTCGCCTTCGTTCTCGCGGTCTTCATCATCCATGAGGATGACCATCTTGCCTTGGCGGATATCTTCAACCAGCTCTTCGATGCTATTGAGCGCCACAAGGCACCCCCTTCTTTTGAAATTTGAGCTTCAGGATTTGAGGTAGCCGTTGGCGGCCAGAAAGCTTTCGGTGATGTTGCCGGAGGCTGGTTCTGCAGCCTTGTCGCCCAACAGCAGACGTTCCAGATAACGGGCCAGCAAGTCCACTTCCAGGTTCACCCGGCGACCTGGCTGGTAGGACGCCATGATGGTTTCACTCAGGGTGTGCGGAATGATGGTCAGCAGGAATTCCGCGCCATCGACCGCGTTCACGGTCAGGCTGGTGCCGTCGACAGTAATCGAGCCTTTATGCGCGATGTACTTGGCCAGGTCTTTTGGCGCGCGGATACGGAATTCCACGGCGCGGGCGTTCTCGGTGCGGGCAACCACTTCGCCGACGCCATCGACGTGACCGCTGACCAGATGCCCGCCGAGGCGCGTAGTCGGGGTCAGGGCTTTTTCCAGATTGACCGGGCTGCCGCTTTTCAGGTCGTTCATGGCGGTGCAGTCGAGGGTTTCACGGCTGACATCCGCCGCAAAGCCATTGCCCGGCAATTCAACGGCAGTCAGGCACACGCCATTGACCGCGATGCTGTCGCCCAGTTTGACGTCGCTCAGGTCGAGCTTGCCGGTTTCGACGTGAACCCGCACATCACCGCCCTTTGGGGTCAATGCACGAATACTGCCGATGGATTCGATGATGCCGGTAAACATGAGGTTCTCCTCGAGAACAAAGCCAGCGCCTACGCGATGGCCGGGAATTATACGCTCGCGGCTGGCGAAGGAATGGCAGTGACCCGCCAGTCATCGCCAACCGCGCGAATTTCGGTGATTTTCAGCTCGGGCGCATCCTTCATGTGCGCGAGCGGCCAATCCAGCAACGGCCGCGCCGAAGAGCCCATGAACTTGCCGGCGATGAAAATCTGGAACTCGTCCACCAGACCGAGTTGGGCGAAGGCACCCGCCAGCCGTGGGCCGGCCTCGACCAATACTTCATTGACGTCACGCCTGGCGAGCTCGACCAGCAACTGACGAAGATCGACCTGTCCATCGTAGCCCGGCACGATCAGGCATTCCGGGCCATTGGCATATTGTTCTTCCACCGCCACGCACGTCGCCACCAACGCTGGGCCAGCCTTGAAGAACGGCGCATCCAGCGGCACCCGCAGACGCCCGTCGACCAGCACCCGCAAGGGTGGCCGGCTCATGGCCAGTGCGGTTTGCTCCCCGTCCAGGCCCAGCTCATCGGCGCGTACGGTCAAACGGGCATTGTCCGCCAGCACCGTGTCCGCGCCAGTCAATACCACGCTGGCCTGGGCTCGCAGGCGTTGCACCGCCGAACGCGCCGCCGGGCCGGTGATCCATTGGCTCTCGCCGTTTTCCATCGCCGTGCGACCGTCAAGGCTCATGGCCAGTTTGACCCGCACGAACGGCAAGCCGTGTTCCATGCGTTTCAGGAAACCTTGATTGAGCTTGCGCGCTTCGCTTTCCAGCACACCGCTTTCGGTGGCGATGCCCGCCTGCTCCAGACGTTGCAGGCCACGGCCGGCAACCTCCGGGTTCGGGTCCTGCATGGCCGCGACGACCCGCGCCACACCGGCATTTACCAGCGCATCGGCGCAGGGCGGTGTGCGGCCGTGGTGGCTGCAAGGCTCGAGGGTGACGTAAGCGGTCGCGCCCCGGGCCAGTTCACCGGCGGCGCGCAAGGCATGGACTTCGGCGTGGGGTTCACCGGCGCGCTCATGCCAACCTTCGCCGACAATTTGCCCGGCCTGGACGATCACGCAGCCAACCCGTGGATTGGGATGCGTCGTGTAGTGCCCCTTGCGCGCCAGTTCGAGGGCGCGCGCCATGTAATGCGCGTCGAGGATGGCCTGTTCGGCGAACGTGGTCATTCTTTCACCGGCTCACGGGCCAGGCGATCGATTTCTTCGCGGAACTCGTTGAGGTCCTGGAAGCGGCGATACACCGAAGCGAAACGGATATAGGCGACTTCGTCGAGCTTTTGCAGCTCGGCCATCACCAGTTCACCGACCACCAGGGACTTGACCTCGCGTTCGCCGGTGGCGCGCAGTTTGTGTTTGATGTGCACCAGCGACGATTCGAGGCGTTCGACACTCACCGGGCGCTTTTCCAGCGCCCGCTGCATGCCGGCACGGAGTTTTTCTTCGTCGAACGGCTGGCGACTGCCGTCGGTTTTGATCAGGCGCGGCAACACCAGTTCGGCGGTCTCGAACGTCGTGAAACGTTCGCCGCAGGCCAGGCATTCACGCCGGCGGCGCA